>JAAZYK010000119.1 GCA_014239685.1 Dehalococcoidia bacterium
TTCGACGCGGGAGTACCCATCCTCGGTATCTGCTACGGCATGCAAGCGCTTGCCCACCAATTGGGCGGCAAGGTGACTGCGGGTTTGCAGCAGGAGTACGGATACGCCGTCATACATCGAAACGACCAGACGACTGACCTCCTTAATGGCCTAGACGAGGCGTCTCCAGTCTGGATGAGCCACGGCGACAGAATCGAAACGCTCCCTCCCGGTTTCAAATCACTTGCGTATTCTGAAAACTCCCCGGTCGCAGCGATAGGAAATGACGCAGGAATTTTCGGTATTCAGTTCCACCCGGAAGTGGCACACACACCACAGGGTGCGATGCTCCTCAGTAACTTCGTCCACAAGATCTGTGGAGCCGCAGGAGACTGGACGCCTGGACACTTCGTCACCGAGGCAATCGAGCGCATCAAGCAACAGGTCGGCGACGGCAAAGTGATATGCGCGCTCTCTGGCGGCGTAGATTCGGCTGTAGCAGCGGTACTGCTGCACCGTGCGATTGGCGACAATCTAACCTGCATATTCGTCAATAACGGCTTGCTTCGTCGGGAAGAGGCTGAGCGTGTCCAAGCGGTGTTCAGCCGCACACTTGGCCTGAAATTACGCTACATAGACGCAACAGAGCGATTCCTCTCGGCACTTGCCGGCGTCACGGACCCCGAAGAAAAGCGAAAAATTATCGGCCGGGAGTTCATCGGCGTCTTCGAGGAAGAAGCCGACGAGCTTGGTGAAATCGACTTCCTGGCACAGGGAACGCTCTATCCGGACGTAATCGAGAGCACGAGCTCGGAGACCAAAGCTGCGCACGTCATTAAGTCCCATCACAACGTTGGTGGGTTGCCTGACCACATGAACCTGAAGCTGGTAGAGCCTCTTAGATATCTGTTCAAAGACGAAGTAAGACTCGCCGGCGCAGAGCTGGGAATTTCTGCCGAGGTCCTCAACAGACAACCCTTTCCGGGTCCAGGCCTCGCTATCAGGGTGATCGGCGACATTACCTTCGAGAAGCTTGAGACGCTCCGTGGCGCTGACTGGATCGTAATGGACGAGATCAAGAACGACGGCCTTTACGAACAGTTATGGCAATCGTTCGCGGTACTCACGGACACCAGAACCGTCGGCGTAATGGGCGACCGGCGGACCTACAGTTACGTTGTGGCGATACGCGCAGTAACCAGCGAAGACGCTATGACGGCAGACTGGGCCAAGTTGCCATACGACACGCTGGACCGTATCTCGAACCGAATCGTGAACGAGGTCGCCCAGGTGAATCGCGTCGTTCTGGATATAACCAGCAAACCGCCGGGCACGATCGAGTGGGAATAGTCGCAAGACAGGCGTCTCGACGTTGAACGTCCTGTTGATCGGATCTGGCGGGCGTGAACACGCGATGGCGGCTGCCCTGAGCAAGAGTCCGCTCTTGGACCAACTTCTAATTGGACCTGGCAACGCGGGGACAGGCTCGTTTGGCGAAAACGTCATTTTGTCGATCAGTGATATCGATGGAATTGTGTCACTTGCCGAGGACCGGAGCATCGATCTCGTAATCGTCGGACCGGAAGCGCCCCTTGCGGGAGGCCTGGCTGACAAGCTCAAAGTTGCTGGCATACCGGTATTCGGGCCGTCCCAGTCCGCCGCCCGCATCGAGTCCTCAAAAAGTTGGGCGAAACAGCTCATGGCACGCCACGGCGTTCCCACCGCCGGATTCGCGACATTTCACAATGTAGATGAATCGCTCCATCACATACATGCTCTCAACGAAGGGCCAATTGTGGTGAAGGCAGACGGCCTCGCCGCTGGCAAGGGTGTAATCATTGCCGGGTCTCGCAAAGAAGCAAGCAAGGCCGTGACGGACATGATGCATGGGGGAATGTTCGGAGACGCCGGAGCCACGGTGGTGATTGAAGAGTACATGGAGGGACCGGAGGTCAGTGTCTTCGCATTCGTCGATGGCCGAACGGTTTCAAACGAGGTATCGGCCTGCGATTACAAACGCGCATATGACGGAGACATCGGCCCCAATACCGGCGGAATGGGCGCTTACACCCCGCCCGAGTTCTGGACGCCGGAACTGGCGATGCAAATCCGGGCGGAGATACTAGAGCCGATAGCAACCGCTATGGATACCGAGGGGGCCTCGTTCACCGGAACCCTTTACGCCGGGTTGATGCTGACCGAGTCAGGACCACGCGTGATTGAGTTCAACTGCCGCTTTGGTGATCCCGAGGCGCAAGTCGTCCTATCCCGTCTTGAAACAGATTTTCTGAAAATCGCGATGGCGGCAGCAAACGGAAATCTCAATCAAATCGATGTCCAGTGGAACGACCAGGCTGCCGTGTGCGTCGTGATGGCATCCGGCGGATATCCGGGCTCGTACGATACAGGTAAGCCGATAAGCGGCCTTGCCGGCATCTCTGGCGATACACAGGTGTTCCACGCCGGAACGGTAGAAGGCGAGGACCAGACGGTTCTCACTGCTGGCGGGAGAGTCCTCAATGTTGTAGCCAGAGGAGCGGACATATTTGAGGCGCGAACTAACGCATACGCTGCAACTCAAGCGATCAATTTTGACGGTGCCGAGTATCGGCGAGACATCGCGACGCGTGCCGTGAAATCGGCGGCCCCATGACACAACGCGCTGAACGCACTTTCCTTGTAGTGTGCGATTTCGACGACACCGCCGCCGACTGTAACGCGGCGCAGCGTCTGATCGCAGAATTCGCCGGTCCGGATGCCGCCGCGATCAATCAGGAATACCGGGACGGGGCACTAACGTTCCGCGACTACCAAGAAAAAATAATGAGCACCATCACGGCACCCGTCGATCAACTCAGATCGTGGGCCAGCGATAACGTGAATCTTCGATGCGGCTTTCTCGAGGCCGTCGAAACGACACGCGAACAGGGCGGCCAGTTCATGATCGCCTCCGCCGGGATCGACTTTTACATCGAACCAGTCCTGTCGACGAACGGTTTGGCTGATGTCCCTATCCTGTCCGTCACTGGTGGATCTACAGCACCAGATGGTACGACCATGTCGTTCCGTTACGATTATCCATCTAACCGGGAATTTTGTCGCGACTGGGCCGTTTGCAAATGCGAACCAATTGAGAAAGCGCATGCAGCCGGCCAGAAGGTGATATTCATCGGCGACGGCCTACGATCCGATTGCTGCGCCGCAGAAAAGGCAGATACAGTGTTCGCTCGTTCAAGGCTTCTGGAGCATTGCAGAAACAACGGTATCGAGGCTATCGAGTTCGAAGACTTTCACTCAATCGCCGAATACATCTCAGAATTCAAGCTTAGACCAGACCACAATCCCAGCAACTCAACACCGACGAAGGCCGCCGAATGATCCCCCGCTATTCACGACCGGAAATGTCAAAAGTTTGGTCGGACGAAAACATGTACGGCCTCTGGTTGGACATCGAGATTGCAGCCAGCCAGGCGTGGGCAAACCTAGGGGTTGTGCCGCAATCAGACATGGATCTCATCCGGGGCGCCAGCTTCGATATGGAGCTATACAACCTGCATTTCGAAGAGACGAAACACGATGTCGTCTCGTTCACTCGGTCCGTTATGGCCAGCCTCGGTGAGGAGAGCCGCTGGATTCATCACGGCCTGACCTCTAATGACGTCAAAGACACGGCCTTGAGCCTCCAATTGCTCCAGGCGATCGACCTACTAGATAAAGACGTCGATGATCTCATGGCAGCTCTAAAAGTCCGTGCAGAGGAGTTCATTGATACACCAGCGATGGGTCGCTCCCACGGGATCCACGCAGAGCCGATGAGCTTCGGACTCAAATTCGCCCTGTGGTGGGACGAGATGCGTCGCCACAAGGTTCGCTTGGCACAAACACGCGAATCCGTCGGAGTCGGGAAGATTTCAGGGCCTGTTGGAACATACGCCAGCGTTCCACCTGAGATAGAGGAAACCGTTTGTAGCGAGCTTGGTATCGAACCCGCGCCCGTTTCTAATCAGATCATCCAGCGGGACCGGCACGCCCAGTACGTCCAAACGCTCGCGCTCATATCGGCATCCCTGGACAAGTTCGCCACCGAAATCCGGGCCTTGCAGCGTACCGAAATAAGAGAAGTCGAAGAGCCATTCGCACAGCCCGGATTCGTGACAACCGGATCTTCAGCCATGCCGCACAAACGAAACCCGGAGATCTGCGAACGAATCTGCGGCCTGGCGCGGCTTGTCAGGGGACACACCATTACGGCACTCGACAATGTCCCACTCTGGCACGAACGTGACATCAGTCACTCATCGGCAGAGCGGATGATCCTCCCCGATTCCTCGTTAGCGGTCGACTACATTCTTGAGAGATTCACAGAGGTAATCAAAGGAATGCGAGTGTACCCGGAACGCATGATGATCAACCTAGAGTTGACCCGCGGCTTGCCCTTCTCGCCACGCGTAATGCTGGCGCTTGTGGAATCTGGCATGGCCCGCACAGCGGCCTACAAAAAGGTCCAATCATTAGCGATGCGGACCTGGGACGAAGGGATGGACTTCAGGGAACTGCTCCGCAAAGACTTAGAAGTGACGGACGCCATCGGAACCAAAGAGTTAGAGACTCTGTTCGACTACAACCATTTTTTGCGCTACGTGCGGCACACATACGGGCGCCTCGGGTTCTCCGTAACGGCAGAGCCGGCAACCGAGGGCTAATCGGTTCTATGCCTTCAGTAAGTGAAACCAATTTCTCCGGCCTACTCCACCGTGGCAAGGTACGAGACACGTACGACATCGGAAACGGTCGTCTTCTCATGATCGCGACCGACCGTATTTCGGCTTTTGATGTGATCCTCCCTTCGCCGGTCCCAGACAAGGGAACCATCCTGGCCCAGATGTCCAATTTTTGGTTTGACCTGACATCTGACGTGATGCCGAATCACGTTATCGGTATGGCGGACGACAAAGACGCGCTGGCAGAAGTGCCACACACGGGAGCACTTGCGGAACTGCCGGAGGAGATGCGTCGGCGCTCTATGGTGATTCGTCGTGCCGAGCGCCTCAATATCGAGTGCGTCGTACGTGGATACATCACGGGAGCAGGTTGGGCTGAATACTCCGAACACGGGACACTCAACCGCCAGAAACTACCGGAAGGTATTGTTGAAGCGCAAAAACTTGAGCCCCCGATCTTCACACCGAGCACCAAGGCAGAAGAGGGACATGACATCCCAATGACGCCGTCCGAGGTCGTGGATCTCGTCGGCGTCGAAATGGCCGCCACACTTGAAGAAGTCACGCTGCGTATCTTCGAGGTAGCGCAAGCGTATGCCGCCGGACGTGGAATGATTGTCGCCGATACTAAGATGGAATTTGGCTTGATCGATGGCGAACTCACGTTGATCGACGAGCTGTTTACGGCAGATTCAAGCAGGTTCTGGACGCAATCGGACTACAAACCGGGGGCTTCTCCACCAGCTTTCGACAAGCAATTCGTGAGAAACTGGTTGCTGGAAAGCGGATGGGACAGGGAACCACCCGCCCCTGATCTTCCTGCGGATATTATCCGCATGACACGTGATCGATACATCCAGGCATTCGAACGCCTGACCGGAGACACTTTCGTCGCCTGAATTCCACCCACCCGGTGGGCATGGCGATTACAGAGGGATAAATGCCAGACCGCATCGCGACCACAAGGCCAGACAACCGGCGAGGATTGACCCGCGGAGAGCGACGGGCACAACGTCGTATCAAGTCAGATGGACGTAAGCGAAGAAAACGTTACATCCTTATCGCCATAGGCTCCAGCGTCGCCCTCCTGTTCATCCTCAGCCTCCTAGTTCCGGGAGGTTCCGGAAACAAAACGAGTTCCAACGCCAACCTGAACGCTGGCGGACCCGTTGAGATTCTCGATGATCAGGGCCGTTCTCACATCACACCGGGAGAAGCCGGCGGCCCCTACCTCACCATTCCACCAGCTTCCGGACCGCACTGGATTACTAATCCATCCGATACCGTCCCAACCGGCTCTCCGGCACGCTGGGGCGCCTACGGAACTCCGCTCCCCGATGAGGTTCAGATTCACAATCTGGAGCACGGCGGCATAATCTTGAACTACAACTGCCCAGAAGATTGCTCCGATCTTGTAAATCAACTTCAGTCGGTAATCCCGGGTCAGGGCGCCCAGTTCATACTCGCTCCATACCCGAACATGTCTACCCGAATCGCCAT
>JAAZYK010000011.1 GCA_014239685.1 Dehalococcoidia bacterium
CCGGCCGCCGTCTTACGGTGCGAAGTTGGTGCAAATAGACACAGCACGTGCCGAGCAAGTGAGCGGCGTGGTGTCGGTGGTAAAGGACGGGGATTTCGTGGGTGTCGTCGCGGAGAGGGAAGATACCGCCGAATATGCCGTGGAGGCGGTTCGAGCGCGATGGGAAGAGAACCGTGACACAGTTTCAGACTGGAACATTCCTGCGCTGCTAAAGGAACGTGCCGAAAAGCCAACCGCGCTCCGTGAAGATGGCGACCTGGAGTCAGCATTTTTTTCGGCAGCTCGTGTTTTTGAGAATACCTACTACGTGCCTTACGTTTCCAACGCTCAGATGGAGCCGAGTGCATCGGTCGCACGGTGGGACGGCGATCATTTGACGGTCTGGTGCGCTCACCGGGGTCCGTTTGCAGAAAGGGATAGTCTGGCCGCGCTATTCGGGTTAGATACAAGTCATGTACGTGTAATCGCGGCGGAGATCGGAGGTTCGTTCGGCACAAAGACGCCGACGGTTTCATACGAGGCGGCCCGGCTTTCGAAGGCCGTCGATTCGCCTGTTCGAGTTTCATACAACCGCGGCGAGGAGTTCGGATGGAGCACTGTCCGACCTGCGGCAACGTTCGAGGTCAAGAGTGGTGTGGATGCGGGTGGGAAGATTGTGGCGTGGGATTACACGGCCTTTCATGCGGGTGAGAACGCATTCCGAGGGCAGCGCGGAGCCGACACGCCGTACGACATTGACAACGTTCGTATAGCCGTTGCCGCATCTGAATCGCCGTTGCAGTCGGGTTCCTACCGATCTCTCGGCGGAGCGACCAACCATTTCGCCCGCGAGGTCCATATGGACGAGATCGCTATCGGGCTCGGAATTGACCCATTGGAGTTCCGGTTAAGCAATCTGTCTCACGCCCGTTTGAGGTCATGCCTTGTAGCAGCAGCTGAGGGGTTTGATTGGGCCTCACGTGAAAAGAAGCCCGGGGTGGGATTCGGGCTGGCAATCGGATACGACGCCGGTAGCTTCACAGCCCAATGCGTTGAGGTATTGGTCGAAAACAGGGAAGCCCGTGTCGTACGTGTGATGGTCGGGTTCGATTGCGGGCTTGTTGTAAACCCGGACGGCGCGCGTAACCAGATCGAAGGCGCGATCATCATGGGCATGGGTACGGCGCTGTGGGAGGCAGTGGAGTTCGACGGCGGCCGTGTGCTGAACGCCGGGTTCGCACGGTACAGGGTTCCGCGGATCACCGACACTCCGAAGATAGAGGTGGTATTCACGGGCGACGACGATGTGCCGTCTTCAGGTGCAGGTGAGCCCGGCATCGTGCCTATCGCAGCGGCAATCGCTAACGCGGTACGGGATGCTACGGGCACAGCAATCGAGGAATTACCGATCGTGCCGCGACTGTAGATTTAGTAGCGTCGTATTACTTGATAAATTGGGTCGGAATCCGCGGTCGGTGGATTAGCGGCCTTCCTGTATGAAATCTGCTATTCGTTCGCCCATCGCTATTACCGTTGCGTTGATGTTGGCACGTACACAGTCCGGCATGATTGATGCATCGGCAACCCGCAGACCGTCTGCGCCGTGCACTTTTCCGAACTGATCGACCACCGCCATCGGATCTGATTCCGGCCCCATCTTCGCCGTGCATGAGATGTGGTGACCGGTCATGACTTCACGCATCATCCATTCATCTAGCGACTTGTCTGATTCCAGATCAACAGGTAGTGGCGTCACGCGATCCTCTATCAATTCGCTCATGTCTGATTGCTCACCGAGTTCTACCAGCATACGAATACCGTCGCGAAATCGGCGGCGGTCCTCTTCTTCTTCAAGATAGTTGTAATCTAGCAACACTGCATCCGAAGGATCAGATGAGGCGAGTTTGATTTCGCCTGAACCTTTCGCCAGATTAATGCACAGGTTCATCTGTATTCGATCTACATCCGTGCGCAGTCCGCCGCGGTCCGAACGCTCTCCTGCCCTTGTCACCATGTAAACGATCATGTCGTTCTCAAGTGGAGACCCTTCAGCCGTGTAACGAAGCGTCAACTGTATTCCAGGGCCCATCGCATCGAGATCAACCTCGGGCTTAGTCTTCCAGCTCACAAACAACATCGGGTGGTCACGTAAGTTCTGGCCTACACCAGCTAAATCAATCACGGGCTCAATTCCATGCTCTTCAAGATGAGAAGCAGGACCTAAACCAGACAACATTAGGATTTGCGGCGACCCTATGGCACCCGCACTTACCACGACCTCATTAGCCTCAACTATGTAAGTCTCCCCACCGGACTCGACCATCACCCCTGTCGCGCGTGGTCGTTCCGCGGTGGTGTCAAATATGACTCTATGAACGAGTATGTCAGGCCGGATCGTCAAGTTAAGGCGATGGCGAGAAAGCCCGAGATAACCGAGAGCGGTGGACCATCGAATACCATTCGGATTATTAAGGGCCAGGGGGCCTACTCCGGTGCTTCCCGGGGCATTAGCGTCTTCACAAGCCGGAAAGCCTGCGGCCAGACATGCCTTCTCAAAGGCAACACTAGGAGCAAGCCACTGATCCCTAGGAAATCGGTGGCAGATGATAGGACCGTCAGATCCGTGGAAGTCTCCGGGGTCGTCCTGATATGTGGTGTCGGTCTCGATCTCTCGAAAGTACGGGAGCATCTTCTGGAAGCTCCACTCGTCGTTACCCCATGACGCCCAATCGTCGTAATCCTCCGGCATCCCGCGAAGGAATATCTGACCGTTTATAGCGCTTGAGCCACCTGTTACACGGCCTCGAGGAACCTGTATCTCTGCCTGGTTTGTCGCCCGGGCGGTGAACTTCCAGTTGTGTTCGCTGGTCGTAATCTCGGTTCCGGTCGCGTATCCGTACTTGACCTCATCCGGCAGCGAATCGATATCCGGATAGTCTGGTCCTGCTTCCAACAGGAGTACCGAGTGGTCGGGGTCTTCCGTCAGCCGTGTCGCGATCGTCGCTCCGGCCGAACCTGCTCCGATAACGATGGTGTCGTACTTCAATTTTCTAGATCCCGTCGAAAAACAACCGCGTGTTGAGCGCGGCGATTGAAATAACGTGTGTTGTACAGGCGATCGACAACGCACCCAAAATAAAGAGTTACGGCTGCGGAGAGAAAGGCGCTGCGTTCATCATCTGGGTGGACTGCTTCAAGATCAGCCCTTTGGTCATCGGCTGATACTCGTTGATCCATCGAGGGTCGCTTCGGAACGCTGCACGCGCTTTTTCGTAATGAGCGTAGTCTTCGTACTCCCAGATGTGGACGACCCGGTTAAGGGTTCCAATATCCGTGTAGTACCAACCGGCAAGTTTGATGCCGTGGTCTTGGCGTACCTTGAGGCCAACTTTCTCGACAGCCTCCAGGTATTTCGGGACCTGGCCGACCGCTATGTCGTAGGTGCGCATGTCGTATATCACGGGTTGACCTCCCTGAGGAATTTTTGAATTGCTAGAGCGTGTTCGGTGCATAAAGCCAGACCTCGGCAATAGAGTCAAGCCAGAGCCGTAGTACGACGGTTGTCTTTTTCTACACGAATAGGTCGACAGTCCAGCGTGAGAATTCCTTTGCACACAATGGAATTAACTTTGCAGACGAGCAACGTCCGCCCATGTCCCAGAGTCGATCGATGCCTCTGCTGCGAGGCCGGTCAGTTGCAGATCGACGGCGGTTGCTGATCCACTGCGAGTTTCGTCACCTGTTTTAATCCCGGCGATAAACGCAGCGATCGACTCGTGCATGCCCGGCCAGCCGGCGTGAGGTTGTTCGGCCGGGCGAGATTCGCTTCGCCAATCGGGATTCTGCCTTGAACGAGTACGTAACTCGCCCCGGAACAGGTCCGCTTCAAGATCACCGTCACTTCCGTGCACGGTTATGTGCGCTCCAAGTTCTCCCACAGACTGGATATTGGCGTCAAAAGTACCCCGGACGCCTTCGTAATCAAGTTGTACGAGAGTCTGTGACTGCATTCTGCCCGCTACTCCCGTCCCATCCTGCACAAGCACACGTTTCGGCGTCTGTCCGAGCACGCGATTGAGGGGGTCTAGGTACCACGGTATGAGTTGGCATGCCAGGCTTACGTCAGATCCCGGCACCGGACCCCAACCGGATGTCATAGTCACGGACGCGCCATGTGGCATGCCGATAGCACCTGTGGAGATTAGCGTCGCAGCATGGTCGACAATCGGGAGATACGACAGTTCAAGATCGGCGTGTGTGATCTGACGCGCTGAAGTCAAACGTTCTATCTCGACGTGAAGTTGGTCACGCCTGTTGGATAGCGGTGGTTCGTAGAACACGGGCAGACCGGAATCGAGCGCAGCACCGA
Organism: Dehalococcoidia bacterium; assembly: GCA_014239685.1. Lineage (GTDB taxonomy): Bacteria > Chloroflexota > Dehalococcoidia > Lucifugimonadales > Lucifugimonadaceae. The sequence continues at coordinate 4,349 of JAAZYK010000011.1, forward strand.
TAGTGACCGCATGCTGGTCTTCTGTCACGGCAATCATGACGGCGTCGACCACGCCCGGATCGAGGAGCTTTTGAAAATCCGACGTAATGAGGGCGTTCTGGCCAAGTAAGGCCCGAGCCGCGTTCTGTGTGGATTCACTTCGGCCTGCGGCGGCCGCGACTTCTATGCCACGGTTTTTTACAATAGCGGGCAGATAGGCGTTAATCGCCCATAAGCCGAAACCGATGATTCCGACGCGAATGTGATGTGAATCTGACATAGGCGACATCGTACGGGAGCGTACAGCACCTTGACCCTCTCACTTGAAGCGATATACATTTGAGTTGTCCCGCTACCATAGATTTTCGAGCGGAAGTGGCTCAGTGGTAGAGCATCACCTTGCCAAGGTGAGGGTCGCGAGTTCGAATCTCGTCTTCCGCTCCACTAGAAATAACTTAATCAGAAACCCTCGCTTCGGCGGGGGTTTTTGTGTTGTCGGCGTCTGCTGACTCAATTCACACACCATCCTGACGATATCTGAACCCGAGTGCTGGCGATGACGGCGCGTGCGGGTAGCTTTACAGCAATCTCAACTGTGCCCAGTGAACGATAATCGGTCAGCGCAAGGCAATAAAAAAGGACAGCCCGCTGACGGACTGCCCTTTCTCGTTCAGATCTTTGTTTCGGGATTAGTGGGCGTGACCGCCACCACCGCAACCGCAACCACCGCCGCCGCCGCCACATCCGCCGCCACCGCCGCCGCCGCATGCGCAGCCCCCAGCCTCGGCGTGTGGGTCTTGCTGTGCCTCTGCACCGCCACCGCAGCCACACGCGCCGCCACCACATCCGCCTGCGCTGGCGAAATTCGGGTTAGAGATTACAAATCCGCTGCGCTGCAGGCCATCGACGTAGTCAATGCTTGATCCCTGCAAAAGTGGGGAGCTCTCAGCGTCAACGACAATCTTCACGCCGAAGTACTCGACAAGAGTATCGTTTTCAGTTGGCGTCTCTTCCAGTCCGAGGATGTATTCAACACCGCCCGTCGCACCAGGGGCTAGAGAAATCCGGATAAGACCATCACCGGCATCCTGTTCGGCGAGTACTTCCTTAAATTTTGAGGAAGCTGCCTCAGTCACCGTGAGAAGGGTCGAGTTCTCGATCACCATGTAGTTCTCCGTATCTCCAGATGGTCAAATACAACTATTCGCCCATTGTACGCAATGTAGTCAAGTAATCGCGCTTTTTCTCATGATTAACGCATTACGTCACGATACATCTCAATAACAGCACATATCGTATTCCGATAGTTCCAAGAAACACTAACGGAGCGTAAGATGGATTATATAACTTTAGTTACGAACGGTTCCGTAATAATAATCCGATTATATGAACGGTATCGCAATCGGGGTCCCGTCTAAAGGGGATATCCCCAGTTGGTAGTTCCCTCAATATTAACATTAGCTTTTCAGGGAACTCAGGCTAACCGAATCTACCTAACACCTAATTCTAAATATGAATGGGGAACTCCTCGCGCATGGATGAGCTAGACCGACAAGTCATCACTATTCTGGAGAAAGACGGCCGCGCCGCCAATGCAACGATCGCTCGTAAAATTGGTGTCAGCGAGGGAACAGTCCGGCGGCGCCTAAAGCGCCTGATCGGCGACGAGATTATCAAGGTAAAGGCCTTCCCGGACCCCAAGGCACTTGGATTCGAGTCCGAGGCGCTCATTGGTGTGCAGGTGGACCCGGACAAGATGGACCAAGTTGCCACAGAACTTTCCAACCTGGAAAACACACGCTGGGTGGCGTTGGCGACCGGGACCTTCGATATTTTCGCCTGGGCGATACTGCCCGACGCTGAGAAACTAGGACGCTTTCTCCGTGAAAAGGTTGGTGTGATTCCCGGCGTGCGTCGCACTGAGACATTCGTAACCCTAGCGATTCGCAAAAGGGACTACGGCCTCCCGGTCACCTAAGTTGATCGTTCAACGGTCAAAGAGTTCGAAATAAAAGCATTTCACTGGTAAATTGCCATCGGGACTTGCGGTAAATCCTCCAAGACAGGAAACTCTCTTCTCCGCTTGTCGTCAGACGATTAGTGGCAAGTTGCCCGTATTCATACAGGAGCATTGATGACCACCGCGGTTTCCAGACAAAATCGCACCCTTTTAGATGCCGTCGTCCCGTATAGAGGTATCTGGGTGGACATAGCGACCATTATCGTCGGCAGCCTGCTGATTGCGGCGTTCGCTCAACTCAAATACACCCTCCCAACCACGGTCGTTCCGATCACTGGACAGACCTTTGCAGTCTTGCTTGTGGCGGCCACAGTTGGGTCTAAAAGGGGTGGGCTTGCGGCGGTTTTATACCTGTTTGAGGGTTCCGCCGGGTTGCCTTTCTGGGCGGGCGGCTCATCGGGCACCGTCTGGAGCATAGTTTCTGGCGGCTACATCGTTGGATTTATACCCGCCGCGTTTCTGGTCGGATTCTTGGCCGAGAGAGGTTGGGATCGCGGGCCGTGGCTTATTGGTGCGCTGGTACTCGCCAACGCCGTGATATACGTCCCGGGACTTTGGTGGCTGGGCCATGAATTGGGCACAAGTTACGGAAAATCTCTGGAGTTCGGCCTCTGGCCGTTCATTGTGGGTGATTTAGCTAAGATCGTGATCGTGTCCCTGGCGTTGCCTACGGCATGGTCCGTCTACAACCGATACGACCCTCGTTCTGGGACCTCTGTGCGCGGATCAGATCCCGACGGTAATCCGTAGGGATCCGGTCGTCTTCACTGGTCACTGGATCCCACGGCGTTAATTACTTCCTGTCAGACCGGAACGTCCCGGGCTGACGCACACATATTCGGGGCCCTTATTTTTGGGTCAAACGCGGGGAGCACCCAGATGTTCAGAGACATGACTTGCGGCGAACCGCGCCAGGCAGATTCCGGCAAAATCATCACACTCTCCGGCTGGGTGCACAGACGCCGTGATCACGGCGGTCTCACGTTTATCGACCTCCGTGATTACTCGGGCCTGATGCAGGTGGTGTTCAACGAAGACACCGCCCGGGACGCCCACACTCTCGCTGGTGATCTACGGAGTGAATGGGTGGTACAGATCAAAGGCTCCGTGCAAGAACGCCGGGCCGGGGCTGAAAACCCTGACCTGCCGACCGGATCCGTTGAGTTAATCGCGACCGGCCTCACGGTCCTGAACCGATCAGAAACGCCGCCGTTCGAGATCGAGGATGACCTCAACGTTGCCGACGAGACCCGGCTCCGATACCGATTCGTGGACCTCCGCAGGCCGCGGATGTACAAGAACCTGAAGTTACGTCATGACGTGATCCAGTCAACGCGTAACTACATGGTGGGTCAGGGTTTCTTGGAGATAGAGACGCCTATCCTGCTGAAGTCGACACCGGAGGGCGCTCGGGACTACGTCGTACCGAGCCGGGTTCATCCCGGTACGTTTTATGCGCTGCCACAATCGCCACAGCAGTTGAAACAACTGTTAATGGTCTCCGGAGTGGACCGTTATTTCCAGTTCGCTCACTGTTTCCGGGACGAAGACCTTCGCGCGGACCGTCAGCCGGAGCACACCCAGATCGATCTTGAGATGTCGTTCGTTGAACAGGAAGACGTGTTGCAGGTGCTTGAAGGTCTCTACACGACTATGGTGGCGCAGACCCGGCCTGATCTGCAGGTACCCACCCCGTTCCCGCGTATGACGTATGCCGAAGCGATTGAGAGATACGCGACGGACAAGCCGGACATTCGTTTCGGTATGGAGGTTTCGCGGCTTACCGATGTCGTGGCTAACTCAGGCTTCGGCGTTTTCGAGTCAGTGGTTGCCGGCGGCGGAGCTATCCGTGCCATCGTCGCTGAGGGTTGCGCAGATTACACTCGACGGCAAACAGACGAGTTGATCGAGTTCGTCAAAAGCAGCGGTGCTCAAGGTCTAATCCCGATACACATCTCTGCAAGTGTGGCCAGTCTGAATGATGTGACGGTGGATGACATCCGCTCCCCGATCCGCAACCACGTATCTCTGGACAAGCTAAAGGAAATAGCGACTACAGCAGGAGCCGGACCTGGCGATCTTATTTTGATTATCGCCGGGCCTGATGGCGTCGTTAACACCGCCATCAGCAACTTGCGCGGTGAGATGGGTCGTCGGCTTGATCTGGCCGATCCTAACGTCTTTAATTTTGTATTCGTTGTCGACTTCCCGTTGTTTGAGTGGGACGAAGACCGCAACGGTTGGGCTGCGATGCATCACGTGTTCACCTCGCCACGACAACAGGATGTCGGGTTATTGGATACGAATCCGGGAGCTGCGCTCGGTCAGTTATACGATCTCGTGCTGAACGGCGTTGAGTTAGGCAGTGGGAGTATCCGTATCATTGATCGCAAGGTGCAGGAAAAGGTGTTCGAGTTGATCGGACACTCTGCCGAGCAGGTTGATCAGAGGTTTGGCCAACTACTACGTGCTTTCGAGTACGGAGCGCCGCCCCACGGCGGGATGGGCCTCGGCCTAGACCGAATCGTGATGTTGCTTGCGGGAGAGGACAACATCCGAGAAGTAATCGCCTTCCCGAAAACACAGGCAGCAGTGGATCCGCTGTTCGACGCCCCCGGCACGATCACGGATGAACAGCTCGAAGAGTTGTCAATCACCGTAGTCGATTCTGACGGATAAAAGCTGCTCACAAAGGGTACACGCGCCGCTGCCGTAAACAGCGGATTCGCGGTGATATAATTTGGGGCACCCTCCAATCGTGAGCGGAGGGTTATCGCGGCACGGGAGAAATCGAATTTGAAGGTCACCCAGGACGAGGTTGTGGACCGGCAGGCGCTGCTCCACGTTGAGATCGAAGACGAACGACTTGAAACGCACCTACAGCGTGCGTATCAGAAACTCGTCCAACGGACCACTATTCCCGGTTTTCGAAAGGGCAAGGCACCCAGACGGCTGTTCGAGCAGATGGTCGGTCGGTCGGTGCTCGTTGAAGAAGCCCTAGAAACGCTTGTCCCCGACGCTGTGGCGGCGGCGATCGAGCAAGAAGATATCGACTCGTACGGCACACCTCGTGTGAGTGTGACGGAATACGAACCGATCCCGAAACTTGATGTCACCGTGCCTCTAAGGCCGACCGTGAATCTTGGCGATTACGCCGGGCTTGATCTGGAAGAAGAGTTGGAAGAGGTAACGGACGAGCAGGTGGACCAGGCGGTGGAGCAGGCTCAACTCAGCCTCGCCACATGGGACCCGGTGGAGCGTGCGCTTGAGTCTGGCGATCTAGCGGTGCTAACGGCCCTAGGCAAAGCGGGCGACGAAGAGGTGTTGAACGGCGATAATGTTGAGTTCATCCTCAGCGAAGACAACGAGACGCCCATACCCGGTTTTACCGATGCCATCATCGGCATGGAGTCCGGCCAGACCAAAGAGTTCACGCTTGACATCGCTGAAGATTTTCCTGGCGAACAGGTCGCCGGAAAGACTGTCGAATGCAAAGTAGAGTTGTTCGAAGTCAAATCCCACAACCTGCCCGATATCGACGACGACCTCGCCCGCAGTGTTGGACAGGGTTATGAGTCGCTGGATGAGATGAAGACGGGCCTGCGAACGCAGTTTGAGGAAACGGCAAGTACCACCGCACAGCGACAGCTTCAGGAGAAGATCCTAGATGCTTTGCTGGAAACGAGCGAGTTCGCGATCCCGCCGCTGATCGTTGAGCACGAAGCGGAACACGTACTAAACGATCAGCAGCAGGCGTTGGCCCGCTACCAGGTTTCGATGCAGGCTTATATGGAGAATGCCGGAAAGAGTGGCGAAGAGATCCTCGAAGAGGCTAGGGAATCCGCTTCGACGCGACTCAAAAGGACGCTCCTCATAGAAGAGGTCGCAAAAATAGAGGAGATCGAAGTATCTGACGAGGACGTGGAAGCCGAGATCGAAACCTTGATGGCGAACGCGGGACCTCAGGCAGATCGATCTCAAGTTGAGTCAGATGAAGCGCAAGCTTCGATCAAATCAATGGTTTTGAGACGAAAGTCAGTCGAAAAACTGGCGGAGATAGTACAGTCAAAGGGAGCAACGCCCGCTAAGGTCGCAGCGATCGATGCTGAGGATACCGCGGGCGATGACGATAACAAGGACGAAGAGTCCTCTTAGGATCCTGTCAACTGTTCCGTATATCGGTCCGTGTACCAGCACGAATACACCGCACAAGTACGCAGTCACCGAGCCAGCTTGAAGAAAACATCGACCGGGACAACCCGGTTAATTGGATAAAGGACATCTGAATGCTGATGAGGCCTGAACATTCCATGCAGCGTCCCGAAGACATCGTTCCGATGGTCATCGAGACAGGCGCACGCGGCGAACGAGCCTTCGATATATATTCGCTCCTGTTAAAGGAACGGATTATCTTCCTTGGCACCCCGATCAACGCCCAGGTGGCAAACGTAATCGTCGCGCAACTTCTGTACTTGGACCGGGAAGACCCGGACCGGGACATCAACATGTATATCAACTCACCCGGTGGGGTGATCTACGACGGTCTTGCGATCTTCGACACGATGCAGATGCTTCGAGCCGATGTTTCCACGATCTGCGTGGGCGCCGCAGCCAGTATGGGCACCATCCTTCTGGCAGCTGGTCAGAAGGGCAAGCGATATGCCTTGCCAAACTCAACTATCCACATGCACCAGCCGCTTGGCGGGGCGCAAGGACAGGCGAGTGATATAGAGATCCACGCTCGTGAGATTCTGCGGTTGCAGGACACCTTGCGCGGAATTCTTGTCGACACCACGAATCAGCCATACGACACAGTCGCCCGGGATACCGACCGCGACCGATTCATGACGGCGGATCAGGCGGTTGAGTATGGACTCATTGATGAGGTCCTCAAGAAGCCTGAAGATTCAGCCGAAGGTGACAGCCAGGCAGCCGATTAATCACCCATCGAAGATCTCCCTAGAGAATCGGGACGCTGTGCTAACAACAGGCGTCAGACTCCAATCGGACAAGACTCGGTAGAGGCGATGACAACAGACATTCCACAAGGCCCAGAAGGTCCCGGCGGCCAGCCTCCAGAGACTTACGTTTGTTCCTTTTGCGGTAAATCGCAGCAAGCGGTAAGGCGGCTCATAGCTGGCCCGTCAAAGATATTTATCTGCGACGAGTGTGTGGACCGGTGCCACCAGATCATCGCCGATGATCAGGCGCCGATCGCGGCCGCCCCTCACGGTCTCCCGCGTACTCCGCGCGAGATTTTTCAACGGCTCAACGAATACGTGATCGGTCAGGAACGGGCCAAGCGTGTTGTCAGTGTCGGCGTTTACAACCACTACAAGCGTGTGTGGCGCCCGGTCCCGGATTCCGATATTGAGCTGGCGAAGACAAACATCATGTTGGTGGGCCCGACGGGCTCCGGTAAGACGCATCTCGCTCAAACTCTCGCCCGAATATTGGACGTTCCGTTTGCCATTACCGACGCAACCCCGCTTACTGAGGCCGGTTACGTCGGCGAGGACGTGGAGAATATCCTCCTACGCCTGATCCAGGCTGCGGACTTCGACATCTCCCGTGCCGAGCAGGGGATCATATACATAGACGAGATCGACAAGATCGCCCGAAAAACGGCGAACCCATCGATCACGCGTGACGTTTCAGGTGAGGGCGTTCAGCAGGCACTCTTGAAGATCCTTGAGGGATCAGTCGCAAGCGTTCCCCCCCAGGGTGGGCGTAAGCACCCCCACCAGGAATTCATTCAGATCGATACCTCGAACATCCTGTTCATACTCGGTGGCGCTTTTGAAGACCTGAACTCGGTGATTGAGCGACGTCTTTCGGCTGGTGCGAGAATGGGCTTCGGCAGCAGTGGCGTGAACCACACGACCGAAGAAGATCAGGATCAGATTTACACACAGGTCACGCCTGAGGACTTGCTTGAATACGGGTTCATCCCAGAGTTCATTGGCCGCGTTCCGTTAAGTGTCGGCCTGTCTGACTTGAGCGAATCACAATTGGTTCAGGTGCTTACTGAGCCGAGAAATGCCCTCGCTAAACAGTACCAAGCTTTGTTTGAGATGGACGAGGTAGAGCTTGAGTTCACGCCGTCTGCACTTGACGCAATGGCATCTGACGCAAAGAAACGGCGCGCCGGAGCACGTGGCCTACGCGCCATTCTCGAAGAGACCCTACTCGACATCATGTACGAGATACCTTCGATGGATACCGTAGAAAAATGCATCATCGACGCGACTACTGTCACGAATGGTGAAGCCCCTGTGTTGCTCGACGGTGATGGTTCGAGGGTTGCTTTCGTGATGCCGGAACGGCCAGCCGCATAGCAGAGCGAGTGACAGAATCAGAACGGTCATGAACAAAGCGGCTTCGATGCTGACGCGTCACGGCCCCGTTTTCTCGAACGCCTGATAGCTGCGGCCTTATTTTGGGGTTAGGCCCGGCTCTATTTCATCGGTAAGATCCAGCGCATCACCCTGCGTTGCAAATTTGGGATCAATTCGGCCATCGCCTATGGCGGCAAGCGTAGCTACAAGCAAGGGACGTTCACGTTCCACGCCTGCGGCACGAATTGCTTTGAACAGTGGAAGGTCTTCGTCCCCTGCAGTCCGTAACTCTTCGATAGTCCTCTCCCCGATTTCTGACCACGCGTCTGCGTAATTCTGGCCTGAAAGAGGAAAACGACAGTAGGCTATGACGGGGCCAAGGTCCAACTCTTCCGTTGCCAAGTGAATCATCACGCCTGACTCCTTCGCACGGCTCCCGATCAGCTCCCAGATAACCTGGTCGACCATGCCGATCGGCCCTCCAGGGAGTGCCGGGTGCAGATTGACCATGATGAAATGCTGACACAGGACCGGAGCGATAAGCATGTATCCGGCGGTCACGGACACGTCAACTCCGTATGGTTCAAGCATCTCAAGAACAGCTTCATCAAATTTCTCGCGTAGATCAGACCATGGGGCCCGCCCGTTTTCGGTCCTGAACCTCTGCGATGAGAGCGCGACCAGCGGGATTCCCCGTTGCTCAACTAGGTCCATGTAGCGATCAGTGCCTTTGTGCTGTCCTCGCTCGCGGTTAACGAATACAAATTCAATCTGTCCGTTTAGCGCGCCCGAGTCGATCGCGTCCAGCGCAGCGACCAGCAGGCCGCGAGAGCCCGCTCCGCGACCGGTGGAGAACCACCCCAGCTTTAACGGAGCGTCGAGCTTCTGTGTGTCAGCACTTGTCATAGGGGCTATTCGTCAAAATCATCTAGCTCGTCGTCAGACTCTTCTGGCACAAACCGCATCTGCTCTGCGAAGGCAGACTGTAGCTGGGTCATCTTGAGTTCGGTCGCCGACAACAGTTCGTTGCAACGTTTTGCCAGTCCCATCCCCTCTTCAAACAGGCGTATTGAGTTGTCAAGAGACAGCGGCCCTGTCTCAAGCTTACGGACCGCATCTTCCAGGCGGGAGAAAGCATCTTCAAAGCTTGCCGGGACCTGATCCACTTTGGAATCGGTCTCCTGTTGTGCCCGTCTGGGACTCATGATTGACTCGTTCCTGTCGTGTGGAATTCGGATACTGGTTGTCATTGATCGGAATCGCCGGATATGGATTTCAGGTTATCAGCGCGTGGGCAAGTCGTCACCGGGCCGCGGTCGCACCTCTATCGCCTCGGCGCTTACCTCGCCGTCCATTAACGCAAGCTCAAAGGAGCCTCCCGGGGCGATGTCGGTAACAGAACTGACTATGGACCCATCTTCTCCCCTGACGACTGCATAGCCCCGGGAGAGGATCGCTGAAGGGTCCAGCGCCGATAACTGTAGCTCCAGTGATCTGAGTCTTTCTCGATGGATAACCAAAGACTGCCCAAGTCCCTGTCCGGCCGCCCTGAGGAGTTCGTCAACACGCTGTCTTGCGTGCTTGGTGTCCGGGGCGAGAAACGCCAGGCGGTCAAGTGCCTGTTCAAGTCGCATTCGATGATCTGTGGTCTGTCGAGACGCTCGATCCGAAAGTCGATTGGCGAATCCGGCCACTGCGGCCGCGAGTTCGCGCCGATCAGGAACGACGATCTCTGCTGCGGCGGACGGGGTCGGCGCTCTCACATCTGCGACGAGATCGGCAATAGTAACGTCTGTTTCATGTCCTACTCCGCTAACGACGGGTATCTCGGAACCGAAAATAGCCCGTGCCACGATCTCTTCATTGAATGCCCACAGGTCTTCAAGGGAACCGCCACCGCGAGCCACGATGATGACATCAATACCCGGGTCTACGTTAAGGGCCCCTATCGCTTCCACAATGCCCGGGGCGGCGGCATCACCTTGTACCGCTGTCGCCGCGAGGACCAGTTCTGCCAGTGGGTACCGGCGTTGCAAGACGTTCGTAATGTCCTGAATGACTGCCCCAGTTGGGGACGTCACCACGCCTATTCGTTTCGGAAACGGCGGTAGTTCACGTTTGCGTGCGACACCAAAGAGCCCTTCAGAGTCCAGTTGCCGTCTGAGCGCCTCAAACGCCTGCTGTAGCGCGCCCACGCCTTGCGGTTTGACCACGTCGACGTAGAACTGGAGGTCCCCGCGCACTGTGTATATGGACACGCGACCATGAGCAAGTACTTCATCCCCATCCTGAAGAAACTCGGCGCCGCGTGCTGGTCTGAACTGGACACAACGCATAGCGCCTTCGGCGTCACGTAGCGTGAAGTAGTGGTGCCCTGACCCGGCCCGGACGTGGTTCGAGACCTCGCCCCTCACCCACAGATCGGAGAGGTTGGGATCGACTTCAAACAGATCCTTCAGGTAGGTAGTGACCTGAGAGACCGTATATTCAGTACGCGTGGTCATAGGCCTGATAGGCTCCGACGGGTCGGGTTTTTTATGCGAATTTATTTCTAGTTAAATGCTTGTGCCCAGTCCGTTAGTCTCGGACGCGTTCCAAGTATTCACCCGAACGAGTATCCACCTTGAGCACTTCCCCCTCGCTGATAAACAGGGGCACCGTCACCGAGATCCCCGTCTCCAATTTGGCCTGCTTGGTTGCGCCGGTTGCGGTGTTGCCTGCCACTGCCATCTCCGTTTCGACGACGGTGAGGTTTACGGTGATTGGCGCTTCCACCTGGATGACGCTGCCTTCGTAGAAAAGCAAGTCCAGGCTATCGCCTTCCCTGATGTAGTTCAGGGCATCCCCAAGAACCTCTTCAACAACCGGAAACTGGTCAAACGTCTCGTTGTCCATAAAAGTGTGGAGGTCTCCCTCTGAGTAGAGAAACTGAGACGATCTACGGTCCATAGGAGCAACGGTGAGCTTGTGGTTGCCATGTACTTTTCGTTCAAAAACGTTGCCTGTCTTAACGTTACGCAACTTCATCGTGAGGGTCGGAGGAGCCTTGGGCGCCTGACGATGCTGCCATTCCATGATGGTGTACACCTCTCCCTCGAAGAGGATGCTCATGTTGCGCTTGATCTCACTTGAGCTGATGGTCATTTCTGGTCCTTGGAAAAATAGCGTTGGGAGTTAGTATCCAGCGACAACGGTGCACGGTGCCATTGTGATGGTTTGCCGGGAGTTTTAAGTCTCTATCTTGGGCGCGTGGCTGAGCACTCGGGCCTTACCGTTTTCCAACACGACGACATCCTCTATCCGCACCCCACCCCAGCCTGATATGTAGATTCCTGGTTCGATGGTAAATGTCATTCCATCTTCAAGTTTGGTTTCGACCCTGGAGGCGACCCACGGTGCTTCATGAACTTCCAACCCGACGCCATGCCCAAGGCTGTGCCCGAATTCATCCCCGTACCCAGCTTCCACGATGACTGCTCGTGCGAGGTTGTCGGCGTCAGCACCTGTCATGCCGGCTTCAACGCTTTCGATCGCGGTCAACTGCGCCGCAAGTACGGTGTCATACACCTTCTTGAACTGATCTTCCAGTTCGCCAACGACCACGGTGCGTGTCAGGTCGCTGCAGTAGCCTTGGTATCGAGCGCCCATGTCGATGACAATCGATTCACCTTCCTGGATTTTACGGTCCCCGGCCCTGTGATGCGGGAGTGCGGCGTTAGGGCCGGATCCGACGATGGTCGGGAATGAAAGCGACTCGGCACCCTGTTCTCGGACTGCCACTTCTATGCGCCATGCAATCTCGTCTTCGCTATCGCCGACCGCAATGGTTTTTGCAACCTCTGTGAAGGCATGGTCTGCTATGTCAATCGATCGTTGAAGTAACGCCAGTTCGTCGGAATCTTTAAACGCTCTCAAGCCGAGCGGAACGCCGGTAGTCGGTACAAGGTCTAGTTCGACCGGGCAGTTTTCAACTTCGGTGGTAGCCGATTTGAATCGATCCAAAAGTTGGACCGTGACGTTGTCCGCCTCAAAGCCGAGGCGTTTGACTCCGAACTCTCCGAGGAGTCCAGGCAGCCAGTCGAGCCGTCCCGTAATCCTGTCTACGCGATAGTCCGGTGCCTGGTTGCCGGCCTGCTCGGTATAGCGGGAATCGGTTGCGAGCACCGCGCCGTCCTGCGTTATGAACAGATATCCAGCGGTTCCCACAAACCCCGACAGATAGCGTCGATTCTCGTCGTCGGTCACCAGCATGGCGTCGACACCTAGTTCTTCGAACTTCGAGCGAAGGTTGTCGATTCGGCCGGCGATGGCGCTCAAGCCGGGCCCCCTTCTCGTAAGTGGTGTGTCATATGCTCCAATGCATACAGGTACCCGCGCCAACCGAGGCCTGCGACTTGCCCGACCGCTATCGGAGCTAAAACCGAGTGTCTACGGAACTCTTCCCGTGCGTGGATATTGGACAGGTGGACCTCTATCAGTGGAAGGCCGGCGTCACGCAGAGCGTCTCCAAGTGAGTAGCCCACACCAGTCAGTGCAGCGGGGTTGATGACGATACCCTCGGCACCGCCAGAGTTTTCCTGGAGGAAGTCGACAATCGCTCCCTCGTAGTTGGACTGGAAGAACTGAACCTCTACGCCAAGTTCGCTGGCGCGATCGGTTATCGCCGCCTCGATCTCGAGGAGCGTAATGCTTCCATATTGACCGGGATCCCTGCGTCCCAGATTGTTCAAATTAGGCCCGTTTATGATGAGTATTTTGGTCACGCTATATCAATTCTCCCGGCCCACCATGATACGCGAGCGTATTACGGGCGGTGTCGTTTCGAGGCGTGTCGGCAGATAGGGTACAACGCCGGTAGGTATCGAAGCTTGCGAGGCGTCACCCAGTCCTGAGGCTTGTACTCTTACAAAGTACAGGATCGACGTTAGAAATCAGGCCAAATCAACCGTAGATCTAGTTTGCACTCCCGCCACCACGCGGATGGGACTGCAGGTAAACCTTGCGGGCCTGTTCCGTGGAAACGTATGTATAGATCTGCGTCGTCGCCGGACTGGAGTGACCCATCAGATCCTGCACTACCCGGAGATCGGCTCCTCCATCAAGCAGGTGCGTCGCGAAGCTGTGGCGGAGTGTATGAGTATGGAAATTCGAGTCGAGTCCAGCCTTCAGTGCATAGCGTTTTACCAGACGCTCCACGCTTCTGGTGCTCAAGCGTCCGCCGTATCGATTCAGGAACAAAGCGGTTTGTGATTGTCGATTTGCCAGCTTTTCACGGGTTCTGTGGACGTACTCTGTAAGGGCCATTACAGACGGCTTACCGAGCAGTGCAATCCGTTCTTTGTCGCCTTTACCAACAACCCGAAGTTCCCGGTACTTAAAGTCGATATCGCCGACGTCCAACGAGCAGATTTCAGCCACTCGAAGCCCTGATGAGTAGAGGACTTCCAGAATCGCCCGATCGCGCCTGCCAATGTCGGTGGCCGTATCTGGCGTCGCTAGAAGTGCCTCGACTTCTCGCCGGGTTGCTATCACTGGAAGTCGGCGGTCAAGCCGAGGGGACGTTATCAGATCAGTCTGGTCGCGCTTGATATCGCCACGGTCACCCAAGAATCGATAGAAGGCCCTGAGCGCAGTAAGTTTACGACTGACACTGGATTTGACATACCCGAGCTCAAGTAGCCACGCGAGATAGTCACGCAAGAATCCGCGATCGGCTTTGTCCAGGTCGGACACGCGTCTCAATCGCAAAAAATCAGCATATGAGGCAATATCCGATGTGTAATTGCGGACGGTGTAAGTGGAAAGTTGTCGGTTTGTCCGCAGATGGTCTCCGAACTCTACGATCATTGTGCTCCAGAGCGTGTCGGAGAGATCCTGTTCGGGTACGCGTTTGGTACCCTGAGCGGAACGGTTAGTCATCGCGCTGTTCCTGTTACCGGGCCGTTGATTCGGGCTCTCCACAGACCGGAGTTATCAAGCCACGACCGATACGGATGCGTCTTCTGACTCACCATCCGACACGGCCTCCGGGGCAGGCCCATCGTAGTCTTCCGTGGTGACACATTTTGCGCCGTTTCGGCCACGGGCAACAAGCAACCCGCCGCACTCAGGGCAGGGCTCTTTAAGCGGCCGAGCATCGGTAGTAAATTCGCAATCAGGGTAATGTTCGCAGCCGTAGAACGGCCGACCACGCCCACGCCGTTTCCGCTCAAGCAACTCTCCTCCGGTTTCCGGACATTTAACGCCGGTCTCAACACGAATGTTGGAGGTGTGTTTGCAGGCAGGGAAAGTTGAGCAGCCAATGAATTCGCCATTCCGTCCGATCCGAATGACCAGAGGGTTCTCATTACCCTCTTCCGCGCACGTCGGGCACATTTCCCCAGTTGGTCTTTCCAGAAGAGAACGAGAGACCCTTTCTGATTTCTCTTTGGCCTCACTGCACGTTTCATCGAAAGGATCGTAAAACTCATGGAGCATTGGGATCCACTCGATGTCACCCCTGGAAACTTCATCAAGTTTTTCTTCCATCGAAGCGGTAAACCCTGTGTCCATGATGTCCGGGAACCACTGGACTAGATAGTCATTTACAACGATGCCCAGCATTGTTGGCTTGAACCGAGTTCCTTCACGCTCTACATAAACCCTTTTCTCAATTGTGGAAACAATGCCGGCAAACGTACTAGGCCTACCAATACCGTTTTCTTCCAGGGTTCGGATCAGCATGGCTTCCGAATAACGGGCCGGCGGTCGGGTGAACTTCTGTTCCGACTTCAAGTCGTCCAGGTTGACTGCCTCACCTTCATCCAACGGGACAAGCGATCTTGAAGTATCAGATACGTTCTCTTCTGAGTCATCTGAGTCGCTAATCGTGTCTCTCGCCTCTACATAAACCGCCCGGAAACCCTGGAACTTCAGGACTGAACCCGTTGCGCGAAGTGTGTAGGAAGTCCCTGACGGGCCGCCAGTGGCTTCAATGTCGACCGTAGTGGCATCGGAGATCGAATCAGTCATCTGACTCGCGACCATCCGTTTCCATATCAAATCGTACAGTGAACGCTGATCTGAGGTTAGGTGCGTCGCAATGCTCTCAGGAGTTCTCATTACGGAAGTCGCCCGGATAGCTTCGTGAGCCTCCTGGGCATTCTTGCTGCGTGTCCGATAGACGCGTGGCCTTCCAAAGTAGTCGGCGCCGTATTTATTCTTGATGAAATCACCAATCTCAGCGACCGCGGCGGTTGCAAGGTTCGTCGAGTCGGTCCGCATGTAAGTGATCAAGCCGACCGGATCACCCGAGCCGAGTTGAATTCCTTCGTACAATCCCTGAGCCGCTCGCATAGTTCGCTCAGCACCAAAGCGCAATCGGCGCGCAGCTTCTTGCTGAAGACTGCTTGTGGTGAACGGGGCAGTAGGCCGAGATTTTGTCTCGCGCTTGACGACTTTCGTGACCTGGTATGCAGACGCCTCAAGATCAGCGACGAGTTTTGCCGACTCTTCTTGATTATTAACTAGATATCTGTCCGATTTAGCATTCCCAGCCTTGCCGTCGATAGCATGCAGAGTCGCCCTGAACTTGAGACTGGCATCGACAGACTTCGCAAGACGTGTGAGGACCGACCAGTACTCAACCGGATTAAACGCCTCAATCTCCCGTTCACGATCGACGGTCAAGCGAAGTGCGACCGACTGAACCCGTCCTGCCGAGAGGCCTCGTCGGACCTTGCTCCATAACACCGGAGAAATTTTGTACCCAACTACGCGATCTAAAATACGACGAGCTTGTTGAGCGTTGACCAAGTCCATGTCAAGAACACCATGGTCGGCGAACGCCTCGTCAACAGCGGAACGCGTGATCTCGTGAAAGACAACCCGCCGCACTTCCTTGCCCGCCAATGCCTTTGGGCCAAGCGCCTCTAGCAGATGCCATGCGATTGCCTCACCTTCCCTGTCCGGGTCGGTTGCCAGGTAAACAATGTCAGCACGACGCACTTTTTTCTTTATTTCGGTGAGAACCACGCCCGATCCACGCTCTAATGAATACGTGGGCTCGAAATCATTCTCAATGTCGACGTTCATCCCCTTTGAGGATAATCCTCGCATGTGACCCTTGGTTGCGATCACATCGTATTCAGACCCCAGGAATCGACCGATCGTCCTAGCCTTTGCGGGCGACTCGACGATGACAACGTCTGTAACCGGCATGGGATTTGCCTTAGCAGTAGTTTCTGAATTCGCGTTGGCCAATTTCTACCTAACTCTATTATTTTGTTGCGCTGCCGTTAGCGTCCTGCCATTTTGAGAAACGGCAATATACATCATGTGCCGGGAGTATTTTTATTCCGGACTGGCTCCCACCACAGACATGGTCAACCATAAATCACGTCCACCGAAAATCGGCAGGAGCAACCGCGTCAACGAGACACGATCCTGTGGGCACAAGAGCTTCGCTCCACGCGGCTGCGCGCGTCTCGTTCCGCGAGTATGCGGGAAACCGGTTGATCACATCATTTGACGAGATACCGGTATGGCGGAGAGGGCGGGATTCGAACCCGCGGTACCGTTGCCGGCACACACGCTTTCCAGGCGTGCCGATTAAGCCACTCTCGCACCTCTCCGCAAAAATACCGGACGCCATTCATCACCGTCCATGCAGAAACACTACCAGATGCAAAAACGGGTACGAGTGGCGGAGAGGGCGGGATTCGAACCCGCGGTACGTTGCCGTACACCGCTTTTCGAGAGCGGCGCCTTAAGCCACTCAGCCACCTCTCCAACAGAAGAGTATAGCAACGGAACCCGCGTTTTGATTGCGTTGGGCGCACCAAAAATCACGTCATCGGCGGATATCGTTTGCCTTGACCTGATACAAACCGGCCTCATACCATGATTGTGAGCGAACCGATCAATAGTGCGCCATAAGATATCGGTCCGTTCACATGAGTCATCATCTGCGTCGAATCTCGACGCCCGGATGGCTTGTCTGTTTTTTATCGCTTTTCAAGTTCTGCGCACCCCCCGGCTGTCACATGAAAAGTAACTTATGGGTGGGCGTAATCCTGGCAGCCGGTATCGGCTCCCGGATGCGATCTTCCACCCCCAAACCGCTGCACCCGCTGTGCGGTCGTACGCTGATCGAACAAACGGTTCGCACGCTGCGCGAAGCTGGCATCGAGCGGATTGTAATCGTAGCGTCGCCGCTTCTCGCCTCCAATCCTCAACTACTCCAGATAGTCAATGGAGACATCGGTGAGGGTGTAACCGTCGCTATTCAGACCGAACCAAGAGGGACAGGACACGCCCTGCTTTCGGCCTCAGACGCGGCGAGCCAGGCGACACACATCCTCGTAGCCAATGCAGATATGCCGCTCGTCACGACTGATACTGTTCGATCAATGCTCACCACCCATACCGACCTGAACCTATCGATGACGCTATTGACGGGAAGGGGCGAAGTCCCGGCAGGGTTCGGGAGAGTGGTACGCGACTCCGATGATCACGTGATTGAGATCGTGGAAGAGGCAGAGGCAGATGAAGGAGCACTCAACATCGACGAGTTCAATGCCGGTTACTACTGCATTAATACCGATATTGCATGGAGCTTGCTTGAGCGTCTGCAACCGTCAGTAACGGGCGAAATCTACATTACAGACGTCGTATCCGCTGCGGTGAAGAACTGCGCGCCGGTTGAGGCGGTTCTGGTATCCGACCTTTCAGAAGTTACCGGTATTAACGATCGTACGGAGCTAGCTGCCGCAGAAGCGGTAATGCGGGCCAGGATTCTGCGACATTGGATGATTGAAGGGGTGACGATAATCGACCCCGACACCACTTACATAGACTCAGGCGCGACCGTTGGACGGGATACGACCATCAAGCCCGGAAGCCACTTGCTGGGTGAAACTCAGATCGGCATTGATGCAGTTATAGGTCCGGGCACGGTCCTGAATGACACCCGGGTGGACGCCGGGGCAGTCATTACCTCCTCTCACGCCGAGTCAGCGCATATAGGTGAGAGGGCGACCGTCGGCCCGTTCAGCCATCTGCGACCCGGTTCGGTGATAGGTCCGGATGCGCATATCGGTAATTACGCAGAGATAAAGGACAGCGTGATAGGCCCCGGCGCTAAGATTGGTCACTTCAGCTATGTGGGAGATGCGACAGTAGGAGCTGGTGCAAACATTGGTGCGGGCACGGTTACCTGCAACTACGATGGTGACGTAAAACACCAGACGTCTATCGGCGAGAATGCATTCATCGGTTCTGGTTCCATGCTTGTGGCTCCGGTATCGATAGGCCCCGGCGCAACTACAGGGGCGGGTTCAGTAGTGACGCATGACGTGCCGGGCGGGGCACGTGTCGCTGGAGTGCCGGCCCGTTCTATTTCAGACCCGGATTCGACTTAAGGAGGCGGTGACTAGTTGATCGATCCGCTTGATTCCCGAATTACACGAGTTTCAGATCAACTCAGGAGCCCAGAACACAGGACATGAGTCATTGCGAAGACCCCGGCGATAGAATCCGTACGAGACGATTAGAAACAGCGATCGCGCACGGACATGTTCCCGGCGTGAATAACGGTTCAATTTGCGAGGATGAACCTCCCAGTACGAGCTTGAAGTGGAATTGCCTGCGCCCGAGCGACGGCTCTATGGGAACAATCCGATGAGTGGCGAAACCCTGACCGGATGGGTAGTCTTCGGTGTCGCTATTATTCTGTATTTAGTCGTTTCTCTGGTCGCCGGAGTCGCCGCCAGACGTGCCCCGGGCATCCGTCTCTTGAGAACTCCGGTTGAGGGTGAAAATTCCGGGAACGGCGGTAATGGTCGCGTCACTCCATACAACGCGGCTGTACCGATCGCCTCACGTGCGGTCGTTTACATATCACTTGTAGTGTCAGCGACTGCGTTGTTTGTGGCCCTTGGGGGGGGCGTATTTACGGAGATGCAACGCGGCGTGATCGTAGCCGGTGGTTTCGCCGGTGGCCTCGCCACAATCCACATCCTATCGGGCGCTATGCGGTTCGCCGACCGCAGCAGTATCGAAAGAGCGATTCGGCCTGTCGAAAGACTTTTTGAGGCAATAACGCGCATTCGTGGTTTGAATTCGTTACTCCTGAGAATTTCAGGTACAGGCGGATTTATCGACAAGTCGGAAGACGTCGTCACGGTGGCGTTCGAGCAAAATCTGGACCTCCTTGAGGCCGCCGGTGTGGCTACGGACGTGGAAGAGC
>JAAZYK010000120.1 GCA_014239685.1 Dehalococcoidia bacterium
TCTTCGCCCGGTGTCTACCTCATGCGGGCGGAATCCGGCGAGATCCTGTACGTAGGTAAAGCGTCCATCCTGCGCAACCGGTTGCGCTCATACTTCGGCACTAATTCAAGCCATGACCTGAAGACGCGCAAGCTCGTGGCCCGGATCAATGACTTTGAATACATCGTCACCGAGTCTGAACAGGAAGCACTCCTGCTCGAAAACAGCCTGATTAAACAGCATAAGCCCCGGTATAACATCAGGCTCAAAGACGACAAGACTTATCCCTACATCAAGATCGACGTCAACGAGCCGTTTCCCCAGGTCTACGTGACACGGAGGACCGCAAAGGACGGCGCTCGATACTTCGGCCCGTTCGCTAGCGCCGGCAGCGTCCGCAAGACGCTCGGTCTGATAAAAAGACTGTTCCCCTACCGCTCCTGCACGAAGCCGATCACCGGCACCGACGATCGGCCATGCCTCGACTTCCACATCAAGCGTTGCGTCGGGCCGTGTATCGGGGCCGTCGATCGCGAAGAGTACATGCACGTGATCAACCAGGTCGTGATGTTTTTGGAGGGCGATACCCGAAGTATCGTGAAGGGTCTCGGCGACGAGATGATGGTCGCATCGGACGCGCTGGAGTTCGAACGTGCTGGTGCTCTACGGGATCAGCTCAAAGCGATCGAGCGCGTGTACGAGGGCCAGAAGGTCCTCTCTATGACGGCGGAGAACATGGACGTCATAGCCCTAGCGAGCGACCGGGACGAGGCATGGGTCGAAGTGTTCTTTGTACGCCGCGGAAACCTCATCGGTCGTGATCACTTCATCATGTCCGGAACACGTGACGAAAACAAATCCGGCATCCTCACCCAGTTCATCAAACAGTTCTATGGCTCGGCGTCTCACGTGCCGCGCCGTGTGCTCGTTCCGGAAGAGGTAGAGGACGCGGAGATAATCGAATCATGGCTTTCAGAGAGGCGGGACGGGCCAGTGAACCTATCGGTCCCGAAACGCGGCGAGAAACGGCGCCTACTTGAGATGGTCGCCCAGAACGCAGCCGAAGGACTGGAGCAGCTCAAACTGAAGTGGCTGTCCGATTCCAACGTCATGGAGGCGGCAATGCAACAGCTGCAGGAGGAGCTAAGCCTCCCGCGTCTCCCACAGCGCATGGAGTGCTACGACATCTCACACATCCAGGGCACTAACACCGTTGCATCGATGGTGGTCTTTGAGGACGGAAAACCAAAGACATCCGACTACAGGCGCTTCAAGATCAAGACCCACGACAAGAACGATGACTTCGCTTCGATGCGCGAGGTGCTACACCGGCGTTTCTCACGTATGAAGAAGGCGGTAGACGCCCGTGCCGCTGGCGAAGATGCGAAGGACGACGCGTTCGGCATTGTGCCGGACCTTGTGCTAATCGACGGCGGCAAAGGCCAGCTCAGCTCTGCGCTCCAGGTGATGCTCGAGTTGGGCATCGAGGGTGTTCCTCTCGCCAGCCTGGCCAAACAGGAAGAAGAAATCTTTATCCCGGACTCGCCGGAACCATACATCCTCACCCGTGGATCTCAGGGATTGTTCCTCGTCCAGCGGATCCGAGATGAAGCACACCGATTCGCCATCACATTCCATCGCAATCTCCGTTCAAAGAGCGCCCGACAATCTGCCCTTGACCTGGTGCCAGGGATCGGGCCAAAGCGAAAGCGCCAACTGGTACGTCAGTTCGGTTCACTCAAGGGTATACGTGAAGCGTCGATAGACGATCTGGCGGCATCACCCGGCATGACGCGCAAGCTGGCAGAACGTGTGAAAGAGAATGTGTGAACTGCAGACGGTGTTTTTAATTTTCGACATCTTTGTTGCCGGTTATCGCCGTCAAATCCAGCACACCCCATAAATGTTTGCTTTGAGTTTCAACGGCGTCGAGCGCGTAGAAGTGGTTGAGCGTCGCACCCCTCGGATCAAGGGGGATATGGACGTCATCGTCCGCGTAACGACCACGTCCATAGGCCCACGCGACCTCGCCCGGTTCGCCGGACACGACCCTACTCCGGGAACCATCCCGGGCGGAGAGTTCTGTGGGCTGGTCGATGAGGTGGGGGTTGGAATCTCAACTGTAGATCTAGGCGATCTAGTGACCGGGATCGGCGTGTTCGATTCTGATAATGGTCGGAGCGGGTTCGGATGGGACGACCTCGACGGAGCACAGGCGCTATATGTACGTGTCCCGTTGGCCGATGACACACTTCTCAAGGTTCCGACGGCAGGGATCGAGGAAAGGGCGTTGTTGCTCGGCGACACCTACGGCCTCGGTGCCTCAGCCGTCGATCAGGCGACCGCTCACGGCGCCACCGACATCTGTGTCATAGGTTGTGATCCTCACAGCGCTTCCGCCCTGATCGCTCTTGCCGCGGCCGGGATAACGGGTGTGATCGTCCTAGACGACGAAGAACGACGACTGGGCCTCGCTCGGAGGCTGGGGGCGATCACGTTCGACACATCGGAAAAAGGAGTGGAAGGCGCGGTGAGAGAGGCGACCGGCGGAAGTGGGTTTGCGGCAATAATCGTAGGCGCCGGTGTCTATCACTCGCAGATGGAACTCGGTCTTCGGTTATTACGACCGGACGGAATCATGGTGCTGACCGAGCCAGCATTGCCCGGGTGGTCGATTCCGGCAATCGCAAACGAACGTGGGTTCGCCATAACAGCAGCCACTCCTCCAACCCGGGAGGACGTGTCTAAAACGATGCTCGCTCTCTGGGGCGGGACCTTGGACTTAGAGCCGCTCGTGTCACACGTTATGCCGCTCATCGATGCCGAGCAAGGATATCGTCAACTGCACGCAAGGGAACGCGGCGCGAACAAGATCCTACTAAAGATCTAACACCACCCCCTGGTCGGTTATTTGATTGTAAAACAACCGCTGACGGCCGATCCGGCAGTTGAATATAAATGCTTTTTAGAAAGCCGACGGTCCGCTGCCCCTGGTCATGTTGTTCCGGCGTTCTTGTAGAACCTGGATAATCACATCTAGGCTTGCGATCGACTCCGGAAGCGATATCCGCCCTCCTGGGAAAACAACCTCGATGCGGGGCTCCCCAACATCTTCCTGCGCCGAATGCAGCCCCACGGACGTAGCCGAGCCTTGCTCCAGCAGCTCGGGAATGTCTAGAAACCCGAGCCCAGTGTCGTCGAGTACGTCCCGTGGCCTCGTTGGGGAATCACTTGAGCCGGATCGAGCGCCTATTCCTGATCCGTTTGAAAGTGGAAGTAACGGCAACACATCCTCAAATACGCGGGAGACCACCGCGAGCCGACGCTCGATTTCTATCCGGTTAGCTCCAGTAATGTCCTCAAGAAGAAGGGCAAGACGCGCACGGTCCGGCGGCAGACCATCAAGTCGGCTCGCCAATTCCATGAAGAGCGGCACAGAGGTCGCAAGGTCACGACGTGCCATCGCCGACTCCTCGGGTGTCAACGGGTTAACTGCGCGTAGACCGTTCCTAGTCAGACGAATCGTTCCACGTCCTTCGG
Source organism: Dehalococcoidia bacterium (assembly GCA_014239685.1). GTDB lineage: Bacteria > Chloroflexota > Dehalococcoidia > Lucifugimonadales > Lucifugimonadaceae. The sequence goes on from JAAZYK010000120.1 coordinate 3,520, forward strand.
CAATACCCCAGATGCGCATGGCCCCGATCCGTGCGCCGAAGCCACCACCTCGGTCACTCATCTGTAGCGCGCTTGCGAGCGTAGCCCTTGAAACTGAGCCCATAAATTCGCGCGCTATTTTCCGACCGATCTCAAGAGAATCATTTAATGACGCATCCGGATATTCATAAAGGCTTAACTTGCCCAATATTTCCACCAACTCTGATCATTTATAGGCGTAATAGGCGCGATATCGACCGGAGAGCCCAATTTGACATGAAGTGAAAGCGATGAGCCCTTTCCTAGTAACTAGACGCTCTGAGACGCCTTAATCAACAATACGAAGGGAATCAGGATTTCCAGATTCAGTGCCGGCCATGCTGTAAGTTTCCCGGGCATATACAGCAAAACGCTATTTATTATGCCGTGTAAGGTAGCATATTGCTGATCTTTTAGCTATTCATCCACCGGCTAGCCGTCGGTTTTGCTGGCCACTGCGGCGTTATGCCGGAGCTGGGAGGCATTTACGCCTTCATTGTGCCCTTACCGCCGGGGGTATGCGGAAGCGTGTAGGGAAACAGGCTATCGTCTCGTAGATAGGCTGGGGGCTTCGCCTTGGGGCCTCTTGCTGATAACTCCACCCGCCCAAACTCAACGATCGGGGCTTCTGTAGTCTCGGTAAGATCCACCTGGAGGGCCCGCAGGGGTATCTCCGAGACCTGCTGAACACCCTGTGAATTTAGGCCCAGAGTGGTCGTTCCAGTCGCTGAACGCAGGGTCCCGCATCATGCATAAATCGATTACTAAATTGTTCTGCCTGTGGTCTAAATCGTAATCGCCGAACATTCCCGGTTCGCCGGCGCCCTCCCCGTGATTCGACCGTTGTGCCACACGGGATCCCGCCGGCGACGTCAAACTGGGCTTCCTCGCAATCCGATGCGGGTTCAAATCAGCCTTCATATCAGCCGTGAAATAGTCAAACCAAGCCGCGAATCCGAACTGGCCGTACCGCCATCGATTCGAAAATGAAACGATGGCGAAACCAACTCATTAACGGAGTTGTCATTCAATAGCATTATTCACAGCATCTTTAGTGTTGTGTTTAGCTAATGATGCTTCGCGAGGATGGGAGCGCCGGGTACGAAAGTACTGTGGCCGTCCGGTCCAGTGGGCGTCCCAAACAGACTCGCGAGAAAATATTTAGGCATCAAATTGAATAGATTTATCATTAAAACGGCATATATAGCATAAAATAATTTAGTCGTTTTGAAAGATGAACATAGTACAAATTGATATATATATAGCTCAATTGATCTTACTATGCCTAAATTTATACACATGACGAAATGAACGCTATTTTTAATACATAACCTGACCTTCATCTCCATAGCTGCCCGGTTTATACTGCCGCCGTCTTAAATAGCCCCGCAACATCATCTCAACTATCTGAATTACAGCGTCCAGTTCATCGATTCAGGTCAGAGAAGAGGCCAGCCCTTGAAGATCACCGACATCAAGACCTACCACTGCCACGATGGTCGCCGTACCTCCATATTCCTGCAGGTGTTCACCGACGAAGGGATTACCGGAAACGGCCAGCCGTACACCATCGGTCCCGACGAAGCGATTATCGCTACAGCCGAATCCAGCAAGAGTTGGTTCATCGGCCAGGACCCTTCACGTATCGAGTGGCTGTTGCGCAGGGCGAAGAACACCATGCGCTTCCCTCTTGGCGCAGTTGAGTGGTCGTTCCTGTCGGGAGTCGACCACGCGTTGTGGGACATCGCTGGCAAGCGCGCGGGCGTGCCGATATACAAACTCTTCGGAGGTCCAACCCGGGACCGGGTACGCGTCTACCACCAAATCCACGGAGATAGCGCCTCTGAACAGGCCGCAGAGGCCACCGAACTCTTGGCAGAGGGGTACACCGCCTTCAAGGCATCCATGTTCCCGCCCGACTGGCAACAGATGCCCTGGCTGGCCGTCGTGCGAGAAGTCGTAAACCGTATCGGGACACTACGCAAAGCCGTCGGAGACCACGTCGATCTCGCAGTCGATTTACACAGCAAGCTCCGCGAACCAATGCGGGCCAAACAGATCGCCGAAGCGCTGTCCGACTTCCGGCTCATGTTCGTAGAAGAGCCCGTCCGGCCCGACTATATCCCGAGTACTGCTCGACTGAGGCGTGAACTATCTGTCCCGATCGCCACTGGCGAGAACCTGTTTGGTATCACTCAGTTCGCCGAGTTGTTTGACCAAGACGCCGTGGACATCATCCAGCCGGACCTGCTCGTATGCGGCGGACTGCTTGAGGGCCGCAAGATCGCCTCTATGGCGGAAGCCAACTACGTGACGGTCGCGCCACACAACCCCCTAGGGCTACTCTCCACGGCGCTTGGCGTTCACTACGCGGCCAGCATCAACAATTTTACGATCCTCGAGTATCACGGCGACCACAAACGGGACAAAGCGAAGTTTGTGGACGAGATGTGGGCGCCGGTGGACGGCTACTTCGAGTTGCCAACAAAGCCAGGGATTGGCATGGAGTTGAACCTAGAGTCGATCGCCGCTAATCCTCCAAAACATTGGAATCGCGGCTTCCCCACCGATGCGGAGGGCGCGCCTGCGTTTATCTAAAC
>JAAZYK010000121.1 GCA_014239685.1 Dehalococcoidia bacterium
CCGAGGACGTCGGTGTGGGCCATCCAGTTTGACATCTCACCGGAATCACTCTCATGGAACTCTGTGGTCGAACCCGCCAACAATCTATATCCGGTCGCCAGGTCATGATCCGGCCTGCTCTCCTCGGTCACGCGGCCGTAATCGTCCCATCGCCTCAACCATCCCTGTACCGCTGCGCCGACGACGGAGTTCGTAAACCAGGTCACTGCGTCCGGGGGCAATTCTTGAACCAGCGGGCCGAGAAACACGATCGGCGCTTTCACCCATTCATCTGGTATGTCTGAGCGCATGATGGAAGACGAACGAGCTCCAAGCACCTGGGTCCTTTCGCCGTCCCCGCTGTAGACGTTCTGGAAGAAGGTCGTGAATTCGGATTCGACGATCGATACTTCGATACCCGGCAAGACGGAATTGACAGGATAGTCAGCGGCAGCGCTCGCAACGACCGCCACATTGAGTCCAAGCGCCTTCGCACACAAGGCGCTGAATGTAGCTGCACCACCCGCACGAACTCTACCGTGAAGATTTCCCGGTTCGGGTGTCACGTCGTACGTCAGAACGCCTATGGCGAGGAAGTCCGGCGTTATAAATTCACACATCGCCAGCGCACCCATCCAGGATTCGATCGAACTTAATCCCTGGGCCGTTCGCTGAGGATGCGAACGGCCCCCAAGAATTCAAGATCAGAGCTTAACGGCGACTCCGGCGGCCTCCGCGGCCTCGCGGGCGACGTCTACCTTGCGCAGTTGATTCAGCACCACCATCGCCGCCCGGGTAGATGATGACAAAACGATCCGATCCTTCTCCGCTGCTCTCGGTCCGCACGTTCGCGTTGTTGGCGAGAGCCATGTGAACCCAGCGCCGCTCGTACGCGGGCATAGGCTCAAGCTCTGCAGATTCGCCCGTATCAGCGACACGCTCTGCGGTGCGTGCCGCCACGCCCGCCAGAGTGTCACGGCGACGCTCTTTATAACCCTCTATGTCTATCTGGACATAGGCCGAGCGGCCGAGCTGGTGGGTGACGATCAAGTTGACGAGATACTGGAGTGACTGGAGCGTCTCGCCGCGTCGTCCGATGAGAAGACCAGAGTCCTCTCCTTCGATATCAAAAACGGAAACGCCTTCGTCAGTCTCTTCGCGGACATAGGTATCTGCAACAACACCCATGCTGGCTAGGAAGTAGTCGATTACCTCCGATGCGAACTCGATGACCTCGGGGTCCGGCTCCCTCGGCTCAGAACGGCCGCGTCGTTCCGGGCGACGTGAACGTTCTGTGCGATCCGATTGATCACGCCGGCCACCACCACGCCTTGGCCCGCGTTCAGTAATTGCAGTTTCCGGGGTATGTTGGCTGCTCGCCTGTTGTTCTTCGACGACCTCCCCGTATGAAGAAGCCACCGGGGCTGAATCATCCGCTTCCGACGATTCGTCCTCGTCTTCCACGTCATTTTCATCTGCCCATGGGGGCAAGTTCTCCACGCCGCCTTCGTAATCGTCGTCAGAATTCTGCGCGTGGTCGTCCTCGCCAGTTTCAGGCTCGTCTTCATATGTCCGGCCGGTAGCGCCTGCCTCAAGGAGGGTCACCGTTATTTCGGCCGGCTCTCCCCCAAACCCAAGAATCCCAGATCGTCCAGGGTTAACGACGACGACTTCTACGTCTTCGAGGTTTGCGTCGAGAGATTCGAGCGCGTTGTCTGTTGCTTCTTCGACTGTCTTCCCCGAGAACCGTCGCGGTTCCATCAATAATTTCCCCCTTATCTTCATCTTCGGCCTCCACAACGCCGGCTTCTACAGCCGCCGCTGCCGTGGCCGCCGATGTGCCGAACCGTGTGCCCAGGAGGGCCCCTGGTCCGGAAATTACGGCAGTAATTGCGACTCCAATCAAGTTGGAGAACAGGATGTATACGGCCAGTCCCGCCGGGAACTGGAATGTGAAGAACCCGAACATAATCGGCATCAACCACAGCATCATCTGGTTGGTCTGTGCTGATCGTTCGTCCATCGACGGCATGGCGCTGATCTTCTGCTGCGCCCACATTGATGCCCCGACCAGAATCGGCAGCGCGAAGTTGAACGGCGCTGGCGCGTTCTGCACCAAGTCAACCAGATCCATACCGATAAACATACTGCCCAGCGGGACATCGCTGGCGGCAGGGTTCCATCCGTATATCACGGCCGACAGATTGGCTGTACCTTCCGGCGTTGCCGGGACAGCCTTAAAGATGGCTCTATAAAGTCCGAACCAGATCGGCATCTGCAGGACCATAGGTCCCAGACAGCCGATCGGGCTTACGCCCGCGGACTTATACATTTTCATCGTCTCTGCGGACTGCATGCGACGACCGTCAGGGTGGTCTTTGTAACGGGCCTGCATGGCCTTCATACGCGGCTGAAGCGCTGACATCTTGCGCATGTTGCGCGTCTGCATAATGGTCAACGGGATCATTAGCAGCCGCACCGTTACGGTGAAGAAAATGATCGCTAGGCCGAAATTGCTGAAGAGTATCTTCTCCAGCAAGACCAGGGAGTTCACCATCGGTCCGATGACAAACAGGTCGAACTTGAAGATGGAGATCGCAATCACTGCGACACCAAGGATGATCATCGTCCTTCTGGAGAAGAACGCACTCATCAGCACGCCGCTCCCGTCTCTGCTTCAATACACGACAATCGATTGCGGTCGGCAGTATTGAACTTGATCACCTGATCATCGGTGGTGTGGGCGTAGAGGAAGCCATCGTTGACAAGCAGGCTGGCTTTCACCCCGCCATCGGTAGCAAAACCGTTTAGTTCATTTCCATTCGCCAGGTTGAATACGCCGATGTTGTCTTTACCGGACGGCACCGCAACCGCGTCTCCACCGTTCAGTTCGGTGATGACGGCCGCGCCTCCGACTATCTGGCCAATAACTTCTCCCGGGCTCGCCCAAATTTCCGCCCCGGTATCCGGGTTGAGCGCATAAAACTTGCCATTCAAAGTTCCGACATAAAGCGTATTTTCGTAAACAAGTGGGGTAGCCCAGAACCAGCCATCTGAACTAAATGACCATTCACCCGGGCCCGGCGGGTTTGATCCGGGCCCGGCGGCTTCCCTGGTCGCTATGTCCAGGGCATAAAAGTTGTCACTGAAGTCGCCGAAGTAAATTTTCCCGTTTAAGACGAGTGGCTCTGCAACGATAGCCCCCTCTGCATGGAAGCTCCACAACTCGTCGCCGGCGTTTCCGCTTTCGCCGCCCAGCGATACAGCGTGGAAGACACCATCGAGATCGCCGAAATAGACGACTTCATCTGACACGACCGGGGTTCCCCAGACGGAATCCGTGGTGGCGAATCGCCAGCTCACGGTCGGCGCTGCAGGGTTGCTAATGTCCAACGCGTACAGATATCCATGCGCGCCGGGTAAACCGGGGCCAGGGTCGTTGTCGAACTCGTCGTCGATCTGCGCCGTGCCAAACAGCACAGTGTCACCTGCTAAGGCGACTGCGCCAACAACCTGAGTCTGACGCTCAAATGTCCAGAGTTTCTGACCAGTTTCTGTGGACACACCAAAAACCGTTGCAGAACAATCGAGGCCATCACAGTCGTATGCGGCACCTAGCACCCGGTCGCCATCTACCCGAGGCGTGCCGTAGATGGGCCCGAGTGTGTCCGCTCCGGGCGCCGGAAATCCCCACGCACCGTCGTATCGACCATTGTCGTTTAGATCAAGTCGAGTAATTCGTCCATCTTTCGCGCCCAGATAGACGTGGTCCCCACTAACCACAGGCGCGGCCCAGCCACCATCCGGGTCCAGATCTCCGATGCAGGCGGCCAATATGAAGAGCGATGCCGAGAACAAGAGCGCAATGGCAAGATGCCGTGGCCTGCGTGATCTGGGCCGCGCTATCCGCGTCCCAGGTGTTCTCTCCAGGTGTTTATTCAAGAGCGGGTTGTATCTCCGGGGCTGGTCATTTGCTCACTCCGGCCAGACCACTGATGGATCTGTCCGGGGAGCGGGATGTGTCAAAATTTGCTGGTGTTTCAGGCGTTGTGCCCTGTACCGGCATCGGAATCAACGGTCGCTGCCGTCGGGACTGGGTCGTATCCACCTTCATGTCCAGGATGGCACCGGCCGAGACGGTTGAACGTCATGCGGATGCCTTTGAAGATGCCATGCTCGCGCACTGCGTCCTGCGCGTATATAGAGCACGTGGGTTCATACAGACACTCTGAAGGTAGATATGGAGAGATTATTTTTTTGTATCCCTGCAAAAACAGGATCACAATTCGGCGCATTTAGGAACGTTGCTTTGCGATTTGATTCTGTTTGACCGGCGCCGTTTCTTCGGACTGCAACACCTCGGCTCGTCCGGCCAGCCGTCTCAACGACGATAGCAACATTTGGTAGTCCACTTGCGCCGCCTCGGGCCTTGCGGATACGACGATGTCGTAACCCGGAAGAATTTCAAGTGCGGAGAAACACTCTCGCAATCGTCGTTTGACCTTATTCCTGGTTACAGATCCACCGACTCGTTTACTGACCGCCAACCCGTATCGACTGATCTCATTACCGGATCTCACAGATCCAAACGCGATAAGGCGGTCACTTACGCGTCGTCCGCGTTTACGGACATCACGAAATTCAGCGCTTTTACGTAGTCTGGCACCGTTGCTCATCAGTAAACCTGTGCCACCGGCGATCCAAGTAGGCTCTATCTCTATACGGACAGGCGTGAGCGCCCGCGAGCCCGGCGCCTTGCCAAAACTCTTCGCCCACCGACGGACCGCATACGCAGCCTGAATCCGTGAACACGGAGGCGACGTCTCTTCTTTGGTTGGTATGTGCGTTTTGGCATTTACTCAGAAAAATCTCAGGACTTCTAAAAAATTACTTGGACATTATAGGCGCTGAAGCCGTCCGGTTACAGGCGCTATATTTCGGATTTTGTAGCTGTTTTCTTGACGGCTCGTCTAGGCGTTCCTAGAATCGAATGTCTGGGGTCCCGACAAAGACTGTCGGGCGACCGTCCTCAATGTCTCAGGCCTTGAAGTGACAGGAGCGCGCAGGGATTTATGGTTGCCAAGTCAAAGGATACCGGAATCGATCCTGAAGCGGATGGTGTTTCCACCGTCACAGAAGCGCTTCGGTACTACACACTGACGATCGCCGAGGACGACCGGCCCACCGCAAGCGCCGAGCTTGGAAGGTTCGTAAGGTGGTTGGGCAACGACCGCTCGCTTGACTCACTGGCCCCGCCAGAAATCGGCGACTACAGCGACCACATCGGAGCGCACGGGACGGCTCCCGACGCGGTGGACCGTCTGGCAATCGTAAAACTCTTCCTCGCCCATCTTAAGAAGAAGGAATATATCGAGGTAAACCTTGCCCAGCACCTCCGACTTCGAAGAGGACGCGGCGCTGCTACCGCAGCGAAGACGGCAGCAGCGGCTTCCGCGGGTACGGGAGCACGACTAACCAAGTCTGGGCACCAGCAGATGCAAAATCAGCTGGCCGAGCTAATTATTCAGCGCACCCAGTTTTCGGAAGACATCCGAAAGGCTGCAGCTGACAAGGACGTCCGGGAGAACGCACCGTTGGAAGCGGCGCGCGAGGCCCATGGCATGGTTAGCCTGAAGATCGGTGAGATCGAGGAGACCCTCAGGGGCGCTGAGATCATCACCGAGCGTAATGGCACACGAAAAAAAGGTGTCGTGCGGCTTGGCGGTCGAGTGACCATTAAGGAACTGGGGTCTGGACGTGCTACTGCCGTCCAACTAGTCCACCCTGACGAGGCCAATCCCCTGTCAGGAAAGATGTCCAGTGGTTCGCCCGTCGGCGGAGCGATCATCGGCCACACTGTTGGTGACACAGTGACTGTTGATACGCCGGCCGGCAAGAAAAAGTTCGAGATCGTCAAGGCCAATTAGTCGAGCCGCAAGACAAACGTTACGGGTGACAACGCGTCTGCGACACATATGGTGCTTCCTGGAGGACGACATAGACGCCTCGGATTCACGGTCGATTCCGACTTAGATGCTCACGTTACGTGGTTCTGGTTCAATGCGATCGCGCCGAACTCCAAACGCGCTATTGCCTGAGAAACCGTCTGATGGTTGTGGAGTTCCACAACCGCCCTCGTCAAACTC
>JAAZYK010000122.1:0-5823 GCA_014239685.1 Dehalococcoidia bacterium
GAAATTTCACTTGGGGCGACTTTGATGCCGTTTTCGCAACGCGGGCCGCGGTGATCGGCATATCCGACGCGAACGCAGACGAAGAGCGGTTGCATTTCCGGGCCCGGCTTGAGCTACCCGGGGCCGATCCACTCGATAACGTGTTCATCGCCGAGAAATCTGGTGAGATTGTCGGGGGAGCCATCGCCGCGGTAGAGCCGGCTATCGGTCGCGCGGTTGGAGAGTTCGGAGTGATTCCAAGTGCCATCGGTCAGGGAATCGGCACATTGCTGCTGGCCCGCCTTGAGCAACGTGCATACGATGCCGGCGTGGCGGTCCACCAGGTGAACGTCCATCAAACCAATAAGCGGCTGCGGTCATTCATCGACTCTGCGGGCTACCGCCAGATTCGGATATTTAATGAGTTGAAGTATCGGCCGGCACCGGCTTACCTTGAGGGCGACTATCGGCCGCTTCCGGATGGGATTTCTCTACGTCCGTTCGTGATGGGAGTCGATGAAGCTGCCCTAGCAACCGTACAAAACGCGGCGTTTGAGGGATCGTTTGGCTTTGCGCCGAACACACCTGAGCAGATCGCCGGGTACGTTGAAATGCGTGGCGCCCCTGGTGACATTTTGATGGCCGAAGATTCGTGCGGCAGTGTAATTGGCTATGTCTGGACCAGCGTCACGGATAGGAACGACGATTCGGGCGAGACCGCAGGGATGATTGAGATGACGGGTGTTCTGCCGAGTCAGCGGGGGAGGGGAGTGGGCTCGGCGGTGATCGCAGCAGGATTACGGCATCTTAGAGAACGCGGCGCGAGCGTGATCGAGTTGGAGGTCGACGGCGAGAACCTGTCAGCCCGCCGGATCTACAAGGATTTGGGCTTCAAGAAAATGGGGGAGCAGGACTGGTACGAGAAAGATACGGGTGCCTAGGATCTGATCGCCATCGCAGAGCCGTACACCGCTATTTCTGCCTGCGTCGGTTTGACGGCTCTTCCACTGGATCTTCCGTGATCGTAAAGATTGACGCACGAAAAGATGTGAAATGTCCTTATCGGGCGTATTTCCATACACCACTAAACGCCACTAAGTTGTCTTGGAGACACAGTTAGTCCGCCGCCGGTGCTCCGACGACTTCTAGCGAGTTCAGGACCCGTTCTTCTGCAAGCCCGCAGAACACGCTCAGCAAACTGTCTACCGCTACACCCCAGCTCAGCTCCAAGGCACGCTCTCGAGCGGCGCGTCCCATCAAAGTCCTAAGGTGATCGTTGATCGTAAGTATTTCTATTCGCTGAATAAACGCCGCCGGACACCTTGATGGGATTAGGTAACCGGTTTCCCCCTCACGCACAATCGACGGCAGCCCACCCACACGGGATGCTACAACCGGCGTTCCGCAGGCCATGGCCTCAAGGGCTGCTAGCCCGAAACTTTCGTAATAAGACGGGAACACGCAGACATCTGCCGCCGAGTAGTACTCGGGTAACTGTTCCTGTTTTACTGACGGCAAGAACTTCACACGATCGGTGATGCCCAATCGATCAACCACCTGTCCTAGGCGCTGTCGTTCTGGGTCGATTTCATCTCCTCCGATCACGAGAAGTGTGACATCGTCTTCCTCCTCCATGCCGGCGACGGCCTGGATCAGGATCTCGAGGCCTTTAAGACGCTCAACGCGCCCGACATACATCAGGATCTTGCCGTTCTCGGGAAGACCAAGTACTCGACGAGAGCTCAACCGGTCATGGGGCCGGAACATCTTTGTATCCACACCGGGCGGAATTATCAGAATCCGATCTTTATCCGCACTGTACAGCTCGGCAAGAAGATCACGTTCGTGTGCGCTCCATGCAATAACCCGATCCGAGTTTCGGGCGATCTGCCGTTCCCCGCCGGATCGTTCGGGAATCTCCATCTCACCCGGTCGCGCACGGCGCTTCACTTCGGCCAACGTGTGGAAACTTGTGACATGTGGGAGCGACCATTTGAGCGCCAGTTTTTCTCCGACAAGTCCAGATAGCCAGTAGTGGCTGACGATCACGTCGTATTCGCTGCCTTCTTCACTAACGAAATCGGCGACGCGATCTGTGAACTCTGGAAGGAGATCATAAACAGCGTTTTTCTCCGGTCTCACCGCACCGGCTTTGAGATGTATCACCCGCGCTCCCGGCGCAAGATCGATGATCTGTGGATCTGACAGGTCATGTGCGCGCGTGAACACGTCCACTCGGACTCCGCGTGACGCCAGTTCTGTGACGGTTGCAAGCACATAAACGTTCATGCCGCCGGCGTCTTTCTCTCCGGCACGTACGATGGGACAACCGTGCACCGTCAGAACGGCAACGCGAAGTTCCGGGCGGCTCTGAAATTCTGAGAATCCGGAGCCCGTCGAGAACCTGGAGCCGTTAGGCACGGGTGACGACGAAGTTGTATAGGGAACGGTCATGGGCTCCAAGGTGGTACTTGTAGGACTCATCGCCTCGAAGGAAATCGAAGTACCTGACTCCATTTTCGATGGCGAGTTTAATCGTCATTGCGTGATTAAGTAGCCCGACGCTTAGCGCTCGATACTCCGGGTCATAGCCACTGTTGTAGACGAGTTGGCTATCCCCGTGGACAAAGCAGATCGAGGTGGCGGCGCGTACACCATCGACCTCAAGAAAGTAGAGACGAGAGATCCCAACTTTGGCCATATTTGTCACAACGGCCCGGAAAAATTCTTCCCTGTAGTCCGTCATGAACTCGGCCTTGTCTGGGGTGCTCATACGGTGCAGACGGACAAAGTCATCCAGATTGGCGGTGATGTCTTCAGGCGTGCAGTACTCGACATGGTTGATCTCAGCAGACCGTTCTAGCCGTCGCAGTTTCCTACGCAATTCGTGTCGGTCCTTCTTGCTCAGCCCGGACACATAATCATCCCAGGTGTCCGTTAGCTCGAGACCCGGAGAGACGTCCTCAAACGTCTCTTCCACTTGCCAGCCTGCTGCGAGAGCAGCGGCCGGCACGGCCTTGTAAGCCACAGACCACTCGGGAACAGAGGTAAGCCTGACAGAGTTCAAAGATGCGACCGCTGACAGGTGTCCAAACACTGTGTCGTAGAAAGCCGCATCTTCGATGCCGGAATGAAGGAAGTGGTGGTAGTCGACGAGGTCAGACTCCCCGAGAAAGGACACTTCATTGCCGCGGCGCATAAATGGGGCGAGGCCCTTCACATCTCCGTCCTGGATCACTGTCAGAAGCTTTAGGTCAGCGTCGCCGCCAAACATCTTCCACCACGTCTGTTGCCAGGCAGGGGTTGCGAACGGTGACAGATCCGAAGATTCGCCGAGAAGTCGTTCCCAGTCCTCCCCAATACTATCGAAATCCTCTATACGGACCTCTAGGTCACTCACAGGTGCGTGTCCTTTGCGTCGATTCGGAAACGCTTGTCACAACAAAGGTGCCAGACTCTGCGATGCTGGGCCGACAGGGCTGGTCCCAATGGTTCGACTCTGACGTGTCCATATGTCTGTATCCGTGATTCAAATGGATGATGTTGGGTCGCTTCCGAGGAGAGCCTCGAACTGTGCGAAATCCGGCTCAACGTACTCGAGCTCGACTGAAGCCCTCTGTTCCGCCGTGGACGGATCCTTCAATCCATTGCCAGTTAAAATGCAGACAACAGTACGGCCGGCTAAAGATACTCCTAATTCAGGCATACGGAGCACGCCCGCGACCGATGCAGCCGAGGCGGGTTCGCAGAAAATACCTTCCTGACGGGCCAGTCTCAGGTAGGCATCGATGATCTGGTCATCGGTTACGGCCTCGATCATGCCGTCAGATTCGTCCCTTGCCTCTTCTGCGTAACGCCAACTGGCGGGGTTACCAATCTTGATCGCTGAGGCGATGGTCCGAGGTTTAGGTACGGGAATTCCGTCCACGATGGGCGCAGCGCCGGCCGCCTGGAAGCCCATCATGCGCGGTACGCGTCCGTTGGTCTTGTCTTTGTACTCGTTGAACCCGCGCCAGTAGGCAGTGATGTTCCCGGCATTACCGACGGGAATGCAAAGGAAATCTGGTGCGTCACCAATCTCGTCTACGATCTCAAAAGCGCCTGTCTTCTGGCCTTCGATTCGGAACGGATTGACCGAGTTTACTAGAGCAAGTTCAAGCTTCTCAGAGGCCTCGCGGACAAGTTGTAGCGCATCGTCAAAGTTACCGTTGACCGCCAAAATCCTTGCGCCATACGCCATCGCCTGGGCAAGTTTGCCTATGGCGATTTCACCGGCAGGCACGACCACGATGGTGCTTAGACCGTAGCGCGCACCGTATGCGGCAGCGGAGGCGCTGGTGTTGCCTGTTGAGGCGCAGATGATGTGCTGCGCTCCGTCTTCAATGGCCTTGGCCACTGCGAAACACATCCCACGGTCCTTGAAGGAGCCGGTGGGGTTGGAACCTTCAAGTTTGAAATACAGGGCTTCGCACCCGAGTTCCGGGCCGATAACCCGTGAACGAACGAGGGGTGTGCTTCCTTCTTTCAGGGTCACAATTGGCGTAATGGACGTCATCGGCAGATAACTACCGTACCGCTCCATTACGCCGCCAAGCATTCCCAAGCAAAGGCTCCGTGCAATACCCATCTGTCCGCTGCCCGCTTCCGCGCGATGCTCAGCATGAGTGGGTCCAGAATTCTAAAATGGTTGAGGTCACTGGGCAGGCGATTACCTGGCCGAGGGATAAGACTCCACACGAATCACGTTTGCGACGGTGCCTACATCTCCTAGAACATCGATACGCTCGACCGCTCTTTGCATATTAGCTTCTCGCGCCGGGTGCGTCATTATCACGAGATCGGCATTCCCACGATCTGGATCAGAGTCCATCTGCAACACAGATGCGATGCTGATGTCCATATCCCCAAGTGCGCCCGCGATCTGCGCAAGTACCCCGGGACGGTCACGGACCGTGAGCCGTATGTAGTATTTGCACTCGAGGCTCGCCATCTCGAGAAGGGGTAGATCGGGATTGATAGGACGCGCTTGTGGAACCTGTCCGCCGCCCCGGAAGACTGAAACGGCGCGTAGTACGTCACCCATCACTGCGCTCGCCGTCGGTTCTGGTCCGGCGCCGCGTCCCTGGAGCCAGAGCGGCCCGACGAGGTCACCCTCGGCCTCGACGACGTTCAGCACGCCCTCTACCTTGGCCATCGGAATGTCCGACGGCACTAGTGCCGGGTGCACTCGCACCAGTAATCCTTCATTTTCACGCCGCGCGGCTGCGAGCAGTTTGATGGTGAATCCGAGTTCTTCCGCGTAACGGAAGTCCTGAGAAGCAGTTCTCCTGATGCCCTCGCGGAAGATCTTCTCGATAGGCACGTCGACGCCGAATGCCAGCCTTGCGAGGATCGAAATCTTGTAAACGGCGTCGAACGCATCAACGTCAGCAGTAGGATCCGCTTCCGCGAAACCAAGACGCTGGGCATCTGCGAGGGCATCGTCGAAAGACACTCCCGCGGATGCCATCTGCGTCAAAATGTAATTGGTCGTGCCGTTTATGATCGCCCGCAATCCTAGGATCTTGTTGGCGGCGAGATCGTTAAGCAGCGGGTTGATGATAGGGATGCCGCCACCGACGCTTGCCTCGTACTGGAGGGAGACGTTGTTTGCGGTGGCTAGGTTTCGAAGTGTTTCTCCATGTTTCGAGATGACCTCTTTGTTCGCGGTGACCACGTGCTTGCCGGCAGACAGAGCGAGAGAGATGTACTTCAAAGCCGGCTCTTCACCGCCCATGAGCTCTACAACGATACCCACATGGGGCGATCCAAGGACCGTATCTGGGTCGGATGACAACGCGCCAT
>JAAZYK010000122.1:5833-6047 GCA_014239685.1 Dehalococcoidia bacterium
ATGCCGCGTTGACGCGCAGTGTCTCGCACCACAGCTGCACACAGTCGAAGACCTCGCCGTTGGCCTTCAGCGGAGAGTATCGAGGACGCTACCGCTGATCCCACGACTCCCAGGCCGAGCAAGCCAATCCCAACGGGCGCGTTGTTGGGTGAAAGGTTCGACGCGTTCATGCTTACTAGTTGCCTCCGCCCAAAAGATCGCCGATGTCCACAGG
>JAAZYK010000123.1 GCA_014239685.1 Dehalococcoidia bacterium
AAGTTTGGTCTCATTCACTTCGAGATCACCTCGTATCGAGACGAATACGATCTCATCACCGCTAGATGTTTCAGGGGCGTAGAAGACGGCTTTGACCGTCTTACTTACAGGCATTTCCAGGAACTCCGCCAGTCCCTCGATCGTCTTGATCCCGGGGGTGTGTACTTCTTCCAGATCGCGGGCCTCTTCCGGGTCTGCGGCGGGCTTTTTAAACTCCGCCTTCTCGGCGTTTGCGGCGTACGAGCAACTCTCTTCGCTGCAAACGAAGATCGTGTCCTCTCCGGACTCGGCAAGCAGTACGAACTCGTTGGAATCCTTGCCGCCAATCGGTCCGCTGTCCGCCTGAACCATCCTGACGTCGATCCCAGACCTGTTAAAGATTCGGTGGTACGCGGAGGCCATGGCCTGAAAACTGACGTCCAGACCTGCCTCGTCTTTATCGAACGAGTAGGCGTCTTTCATCTCGAATTCACGCACCCGAAGGAGGCCGGCACGGGGGCGTGCTTCGTCCCTAAATTTGGTTTGTATCTGGTACAGGTTGAAAGGCAGGTCGCGGTAGCTCTCAAGGTTTGCCGCGGCCATGAATGTGGTCGTTTCCTCATGCGTGGGGGCGAGAACCATGTCTCTGTCGCGCCGATCTCTTAACGACGCAAGGGGGGGCTGATATGTGTCGGCACGCCCAGATTTCTCCCACAGTTCTCGGGGCTGCACAACCGGCATCGACACTTCTTGAGCGCCAGCGCTGTCCATCTCCTCACGGATAATGTTGGAAATTTTGGTGAGGGTGCGTTGGCCGAACGGCAGGTAGCTGTAGATACCGGCGGCAACCTGCTGTACGAATGCGGCGCGGGTCAAGTACCTGTGCGACGCGGTCTCGGCGTCGGCTGGCGCATTGCGCAGGGTCTTTCCGAAGGAGCGGCTTAAGCGCATCAGAGCGTGCCTTTTGTGTGACGTGGGATGTCCGAAAATCAGATCAGAACGGGTATTTTAGCGGCGCAACGCAACCATACCTCGGAATGTGAGGATGCGCTTGTCGTGGCCTAAAGCTGAAGTGTTAAGTCCAATTGGAGCGGAAAAATTAAAAAGTTACCCCGAGACCAAGATCCTAATAATCCACCGGGCCCTGCCACCTAGCCTTTACGGACTTCGGCCATCAGCGCGTCGAGCATATCGGACTCCGGCACGATGTTTGCCTTCACCCCCTTGCGGAAAATGATGGCCCTACCATTTCCTCCTGCGATGCCGATGTCGGCATCTTTGGCCTCTCCGGGTCCATTCACTTCGCAGCCCATTACCGCGACCTTGAGGTCCGTTTTAACGCCCTTAAGTGCTTCGTCTACCTGAGCTGCCAGCTTCAGCACATCAACGTCGGCGCGTCCACAGCTCGGACACGCAATGAGCGTCGGGCCGTGGGAGCGAAGGTTGAGCGATTTCAAAATTTCGAAGCCCGTTTTGACCTCTTCACGTGAGTCCCCAGCAAGCGATACTCGGATCGTGTCACCGATGCCCTCGGAGAGAAGGATGCCAAGGCCAACTGCGCTGCGAATGCCGCCGCTGAACGGAGTGCCAGCTTCTGTGATACCCAGGTGAAATGGGTATGGCACAAGCGGGGCGAGTTTGCGGTATGCGTCCAGGGTAGTCGGTACATCGAACGCCTTCAAAGAAATTTTGATGTCTTCGAAATCAAGCGCTTCAAGGATGCCAATCTCCCACAGTGCCGTTGCGACCATGTGATCAGCGACGGCATAGCCGCCCTCTGAATCACCAGCCTTGGGCAGCTGGTTCACGCCGTCCTGCAATCGGGAGCCACCGCGCGACACACCGATTTTTCCAACGGGAGGGAGGCTGCCAAAGTTGACACCCACTCGGATCGGAATACGGGCCTTTTTCGCCGCTTCCACGACCTCTTGGACTTTGGTCTCGTCGCGAATGTTGCCCGGGTTGAGGCGGAGCATGTCCACGCCCTGCCGTACTGACTCAAGCGCAAGTTCGTGATGGAAATGGATGTCTGCGACAAGCGGGATATTGATCCTACGCTTGATCTCGCCAAGCGCTTCCGCAGCGACTATATCCGGCACTGCCACGCGGATAATCTCGCATCCGACCTCTTCCAGCCCGATGATCTCGGCGACCGTGGTTTCGATGTCACGCGTGTCGCACGTGGTCATTGATTGAACGGCGATCGGATTATTGCGGCCACCGATCTTTACGCCGCCCACTGATACTTCTCGGGTTACACGTTTCATCAGAAAAAGCTCTCTCCGCGGAATATTCGCATCACGTCTTGCACGCTAATCAATGCCATCAAGCTCAGCAACACAAGGATACCGGCGAGGTGAACGATAGCTTCCCGTTCGGGGGAGATTCGTTTGCCGCCCCGAACCGCTTCGATAGCGACGAATAAGAGTCGTCCGCCGTCGAGTCCGGGCAGCGGCAGGATGTTTATCACGGTCAGGCTGAGGCTGATCGTGGCCGCAAGAACTGCGAAAGTCCTGAGCTTGGTCGAGACGGCAGCATCAGCCACCGCTATCTCACCGGTGAGCTGTCCGATACCGATCGGGCCGACCGTTGCAGGGCCGCTCAATTGCGGATTATTTGAGGACTGAACCAATCCCGCCATAGAGTTCTTGGTCAGAAGAATCAGGTCCCGTACCTCACGGAATGATCCTGTGAACGCGTTCCACGGATTATTCGAGAACGTTTTCTGCGCGGCGTTCTCAATCCTGATCTGGATACCGACCGAGCCATCGATTATCGAAGTTTTTAGCCCGAGCGAAAAATCGTGTCGCCTTGCATCCGAAAGTAAGATTTCGCTGGTGGGATCCGAAACAAGGCCCACAACCTGAAGGTCGTCGCCCAGTTCGATACGGCTGTCCAGGAGACGTGCATCGGTAATCGAAATTTCTTGGCTGGTGTCGGTAGCTTCCAGAACGACGCGGAGGTTGTCGTTGACGCCGACGGTTATATCCAGCAGGCGCGCCTCTGCGAGGAGTAACTGGTTCTCCGGGTCTGTGACTTCGAACACCACGTCGCGATCAGGCACCTGGTAACGCGGGGAGAGCGAAATATCTTTGTCGCGGCCTTCTATGTACTGAAATGCTGTCGCGCCCGGCATCGGAGACGGGTCGGGGACGCCTGACCTTACTAGCCAGTTGCTAGTGCCGCCGAGCTTAAGAGTGATGGCCTGTTGAAGGCCGGTCAGATCATCAATGTCGCGGCCATCGACCTCAAGGATGCGGTCCCCAACGCGAAGACCTGCCTGGTCGGCCGGAGAATCCGGGTAGACGGCGGTAATCGTGACATCGCCCGCCAACTGGGTTTGCGGAAGCATCAGGACGAAGGTGAACAAGATGATCGGGATGATGGCGTTCACGATAGCGCCCGATGAAAGGACGAGCGATCGTGCCCATTTTGATTTGCTTGCCAGACTGTTCTCGGCTTCGGGGTCTTCTTCGCCGACCATCTTTACGAAGCCACCAAGTGGCAGCCAGTTTATGGACCAGACCATCTCCGAAATAGTGATGCTGTGTGGGCCTACCTCACGAAGCTTGCCGTTGATGAGATCGCCAACGACAGCATCGCCGACGTCTGAAGCAAGAGCATTACGCCGTTTCTTTGGACGTAGAAGAACAGCGTGAAATGAACCATCAGCTCGCTTATCGACTGTGGCCTCGACCTCTATACCTTCCTCAAGTGCTGCGAGTCTGCCGTCAAACGATTCCGACCGCACCCCACGCAGGTCATCTCCATCATGAGTAATAGCCGAGGGGTTATTCGTCCCAAGCGATTCGAGTTCTGTGAACCCCTCAAAGATGGTCTCTTCAGTGATCGACACCTCTGTGGCTCCGGTCCACAGGCCGGTAGCGCGTGGCGGAAATCCGAACCCAAACTCCACGACCTTGGTGCGGGTCAACTTGGCAGTGAAGAAGTGGCCAAGCTCGTGGAGGATGATCAGCGGACCCAAAACGAGTAAGAACGTCAGGATGCCGAATATGAGTGTTACTGGAATCATGAATTTATGCTCGGTCGCCCGTCAGCTGTTGCTAGCCTTTAACTGCCGAGATCGCTGTCCGGATGCGGTTTGCGGTCTCGGAGGCGGCCTCGGTTAGCTGACGAAGAGACGGATCCATTATCGGTTGATGTACGGACAGGCCCCGTTCAATCACCGGGCCTATTTCTGTGAATCTGATCTTTCCGTCAAGGAAAAGATCGACAGCCGCCTCGTCAGCACCGATGAGCGCAGCCCGCCAGGTACCACCGCGTTTTGCGACATCCAGTGCAAGGTCGAAACAGGGGTATAGGGAAGAGTCCAATTCTTCAAATGTCAGACTACCGACCTCGATGGGATCAAAGCGGGACAATGTCGGGTTTGCCACCCGTTCAGGATATGTGAGTGCGCACTGAATCGGGTATCTCAAATCCGGCGGACCCATCTGGGCTTTGACGGAGCCGTCCTGGAATTCGACCATCGAATGGATGATGGACTGCTTGTGCATCACCACGTCGATCTGCTCGTAAGGAATATCGAAAAGCCAGTGCGCCTCGACTACTTCCAGTGCCTTATTGATCAAGGTCGCCGAGTCAATGGTGATCTTGCGGCCCATCTGCCAGGTTGGGTGTTCAAGCGCCTCTTCGGGTGATACGGAACGCAGTGCGTCCCACGATCGATCCCTGAACGCCCCGCCTGAGGCAGTGATAATCAATCGTTTGGGCTTCTCCGTTTCACCACGGATACACTGCCATATGGCTGATGGCTCACTATCAACTGGGAGTATTTCTGTGCCGCCCTGCTGTGCCGCTTCCCGAAGATATTCACCGGCCATCACGACCAGCTCTTTATTTGCCAGGGCCACCGGGATTCCGGCTCCGAGCGCTGCGATAATCGGTTCCAGCGCATCAGCGCCGGACATCGCAGCCACTACGACATCGACATCATCCAGGGTAGCGAGTTCGTTGAGAGATACGGGCCGACAATCGCTACTGTTGGCCAGTTCTTGTCCATCTGCCGCGTAGTAGCGGGAGGGTGTGAATTCGGCGATCTGCGATGCAAGGAGCTCAACGTTACGGCCCGCCGCCAATCCCAGAACCCGAAACCGGTCAGGCAGTGCGCGTATGACGTCGAGCGTCTGGGTACCGACCGAACCGGTAGAGCCAAGCAGAACTACGTTTTTGGGGCGCTTGGAGTTATTTAGGGACCGATTCAAGTCGTGCTCCATTCGGAAACCCAGTATACGATGATCAGGTTCGGCATCAGAGAGTCCAAACGGTCAAGAACGCCTCCGTGGCCAGGGACCAGAAACCCCGAGTCTTTCACCCCGGCGTACCGCTTGAACGCGGATTCTGCAAGATCTCCGAGGGTTCCTGTCACAGCCATCACAACTCCAAGTACGATGGCTATGGTTGACGCGATTTCGAGATCGAACGTTATGTCGACTACCAGCGCCGCTATTGCACCGCCTATGAGACCGCCTGCGACGCCTTCCCAAGTCTTTTTGGGGCTGATACGAGGAAAGAGTTTGTGTCTGCCTACAGTTACTCCCGCAAGCATAGCGGCGGAGTCCGCAGCAAAGGTCACAATAACGGCAAGAGCCAGCCACTGAACGCCACCGTCCACCGATCTCAAGATTGATGTGTGCGCCAATGCTATTCCAACATAGGGACCGGCCGCGATAGCGTAGACAAATGCAGTTCTACGACCGGTCAGCAAGATACCGATAGCTGGCACCGTCCCGGTCAAGAACGCCGCTAGCATCACCCACCATCCGGTCACGTCTTCTGCGATAAGCCAGCCAGCCGCGACTAGGGATATTGGCCAGGCCATCAGGAACCAGCGTAGCGGGCACGTTCTTCTGGCGCGCACCATATCGGCAAGTTCCCAACCACTGGCGACGGCAAGGGCCATCATTAGTACGGCAACGGCCCATGTCCCGATGAGAAGAACCCCGATCAGTACCGAGATCCCGATGACGGCGGTGAATATTCGAATAGTCATCTAGAGAGGTGTGCCCTGACCTCTCTCAAACAACAGGATCAACGCCACCGAACC
>JAAZYK010000124.1 GCA_014239685.1 Dehalococcoidia bacterium
GGGCCGAGATTTCATCGCCGGGGCGTGACCAGTTTTCGGTTGAGAACGCGAATAGAGTTGCGTAGCCGACCCCACGTTCGACGAGTCTGAAGATGACCGAGCGCACGTTTTCGGTGCCTGCCCGATGTCCGTCAGCGCGCGGACGGCTGCGCCGAGATGCCCAGCGCCCGTTTCCGTCCATGATGATTGCGACGTGTCTGGGCGTCGTTCCATCATCGATTGAAGGTACCAACGGGTCACTGGCCGGCACCCTCGCATACGAAGGGTTTTGGGATGAGGAGCGTGGAGAAACGGTCACAAGAGGTTCCCAATGATGGAGGGGGTTAAACCTCCATCACCTCCTCCTCTTTTTTCTTACTCACCGCGTCCATTTCACCCACCGTCGCATCAGTGTGATCCTGAAGTGTGGTGAGCGCACGACGTACGACGTCCTGCGATTCCTCACCGTCTTTCTCCAGTGTCCGCAATGAATCTTGCGCGCCCCTTCGAACATTTCTGGCAGAGACCTTGCCTTCTTCAACCCGACGACCCATCTGGCGAACGAGGTCGCGCCTGCGTTCTTCGGTGAGTACCGGAAGAACCAACCGAACTGTCTGACCATCTACCTGCGGGCTCATCCCAAGATCGGCGTCCCGCAATGCACGTTCAACGCCCTGGACTGCCGCCGCATCCCAAAGCTGAATCACGAGCATACGAGCGTCGCCAACGGTGATAGACCCAACCTGGCTAAGAGGGGTTTCCGTCCCGTAGTAGTCCACCATAATGTTCTCTACGAGTGCCGGCGACGCACGGTTTGTTCTATATCCAGCGAGGTCTCGAATAAGTGCGTCTACCGCGCCTTGCATTCGCCTTTGAGCGTCCTCAAGGATCTCCGTGGTCATCCGAATTCCCTTCGTTAAAGCCGATCTAGATAAGGTAAACCGTGTCTAGTCCATCTGCTAGCGATCATCGCTTATTTGACCTATACAGGCACGATATCTGAAATCAAAGTCCCGATTTCTTCCCCGCGTAGTATCCGCAAAAGGTTACCCGGACTGAACAAGTCAAACACGACGATCGGTAATCCGTTGTCCATACACATGGACAGCGCGGTCGAGTCCAGCGCGCCGACGCGCCTCTGCAGAGCGTCGAGGTGAGTCATGTGGTCGAGTTTGGAAGCTGATTTATCTAAGTTGGGATCAGACGTATAAATACCATCGATGTTGTTCTTGGCCATCCATAGGGCGTCTGCGCCGACTTCCAGCGCCCTGAGCGCGGCCGCAGTATCGGTAGACATATACGGGCTGCCCGTGCCACCAGCGAATATCACCAGGCGGCCTTTTTCAAAGTGCCGGATGGCGCGACGCCTGATGTACGGCTCCGCTATTGCGGACATGTTGATAGCGGTCTGTGTGCGCACCTCAAGGCCGTTACGTTCCAGCGCGTCCTGAACCGCCAGTGCGTTGATAATCGTGGCGAGCATACCGGCATTATCGGCAGTTGCACGATCCATACCTACCGCTTCGTAATCGGCGCCGCGCCAGATGTTGCCGCCGCCAACTACTATTCCGATCTGTAGGCCGATATCGGCGACTTCTGTAACCTGTTCAGCCACGTAACGTAACGCATCCGGGTCGAGGCCGAATTCACGGTCCCCTTTGAGCGATTCACCGCTCAACTTGAGCAGGACACGTTTATACGTTGTCACTGGCTGCCCCAATTGCGTTTGGCTGATTACGATTGGCCGAATTGATCTGGGTGAGGACCGTTACGTCCCATCAGGCTGGACCGTGTTTTACTCTCCGAGTTCGTAGCGGGCAAATCGACCCACGTGGACATTTTCGCCGGTCTTAGCCGCCATGGCTTTAACAAGATCTCCGATGGTCTGGCCAGGGTCACGGATATAGGCCTGCTCCATCAGCAGTTCATCGTCAGAGACTTCATCTGCATCTTCCGGGACGGCATCCCGGTCAATGAATTTCGGGTTCATCGCCGCGACCTGCATGGCGAGTTCCTTCGCCAACTGGCTGAACTCGTCAGTACGTGCGACGAAGTCGGTTTCGGATGAGAGTTGCACGAGAGCGCCCACGCGGTTCCCACTGTGGATGTAACTCTCGATAACGCCTTCAGAGGTCGCGCGCCCCGCACGTTTTGCTGCGGATGCCAAGCCTTTCTCCCTCAGGAGTTCGACGGCGGCTTTTTCGTCTCCATCAGCCTCTTCAAGGGCACGTTTGGAGTCCATAATCCCTGCCCCGGTTATCTCCCGAAGCGACTTCACCATTGCGGCTGTAATTGCCAAGTGACCTGTGACCTCTGTGTTCAGTTAATGCATCGTCGCCCGCCCAAAACTGGACGCACGAGCCTGTTATAGGTTGTTACTCGGCCGTCTTGTCGACGGTCTCGTCTTTCTCATCGCCGGATGATTCGGTTGAAGCCTCAACCTCGGGAACTTCAACAGTCTCCTCGGATTCCGCTGGAGTTTCCTCGGGCTCGGCAGCGGGCTCCGCTGCAGGAGCTTCTATTTCGGTCTCGGATGTGGCTTCTGTTACGGGCGCGGCTTCAGGGGTTGCAACTGAAACGGGTGCTTCCGACTCAGATTCCTCCGTAGCGGCCTCATCTGTCGGGGCGGCAGATTCAGTTGCTGCTTCCGCCGCTTTTGCTGATTCAGCCTGGGCTGCGGCAGCTTCGTCGGCCTCACGCTTTGCGGCCTCGGCGATCGCCTGTCGTGCGGCGGCTTCTGCTTGTGCGGCGCGACGTGCAGCTTCTTCTTGTTCTTCTATCTCGGCGTTGAGAGCCATCTGTTCCGCGACCCGCGCCTGGCGTGCCTCGTTACCATCGATGATCGCCTTGCCCATTCGCTCCGTGATTATACGAACGCTTCGGATTGCGTCGTCGTTTGCGGGAATCGGGTAATCGATGTCCGTCGGGTCGCAGTTTGTGTCGACGATGGCGACGATCGGAATCCCAAGCCTCTTAGCCTCGGCGACTGCAATTTTTTCTTTGCCGATGTCTACGATGAATAGGACCTGTGGCAGCGTAGTCATCTGTTTTATGCCGCCCAGGAATTTGTTAAGACGTATGACCTCTGTTGCGGCTTTTTGCGCCTCGCGCTTGGTGGCCGCTTGAAGGGTTCCGTGTGCGATCTCTTCTTCCAGACGAATGACGTATTCGATCCGTTTCTGGATAGTCTGGAAGTTGGTCAGCATCCCACCGAGCCAGCGTTGATTGACGTACAGCGAGTGTGTCTGCTTGCCGACATCTGAGATTGCTTCTTGCGCCTGTTTTTTGGTTCCGACGAGCATTACCTGCCCGCCTTCTCCGACCGTTTTCTCTATGAAGTCGGCGGCGATCTCAAGCTTTCCAATGGTTTTTGCCAGATCAAAGACATGAATTTTATTGCGGGCAGTGAAGATGTATGGCTTCATCTTCGGGTGCCACCGTTTGGTTGGGTGGCCGAAATGGGCGCCGGCTTCAAGCAGCCCGCGCAGGGTGATTGGCGGGCTCTGATCCGCCGGAGTTTGTGTAGTCGTCATCAGTAAGTGTTGCTACTCCGGAGCATTTGGTTGTTTGTGAAACGCTCGCGGGCGCGCACAAAACGACCGGGGCGTACGCTTTCGCAATCCGCTCCCGGAAGAGGTGATAAATCATACCACGAGACAAGAGGCGGAAAGCTTACGATTCGGGCGGTGTTTCGTCTTCCCGCAGCCACCCGTACTCAAACGCCTTTAGTGCCGCCTGCGCACGCGTCCGCGTTCCCATCTTCTCAAACACCACTGAAAAGTAGTTTTTAACGGTCTGTTCGGTCAACGTAAGGCGCTTAGCGATCACCTTGTTCGTCATGCCCTCGGACACCATTTTCAACATCCGGACCTCCCGCACGATAAGGGGGCTCGGCGGACTTGATCCGGAGTTTTTACTCCACGCCTCTCGCAACATGGTGAGTATGGCGAACGCCAAACCGGTGCGCTTTGCTGCCACTTGTAGTAGTGGGCACCGTCCTTCGGAGACCGCACGTACAGCGCTAGCGAGCGCCACGTGGGCGTCGGTTTCCGTGACGGTCGCCCACGCCCCCGCTGAGGCGGCGGAAATGAGGAAATCCTCGCTGTCGTCCGGGATTATGGCTATAAGACGGGCGCCCGTCGACTGAAGGAGATCAAACGGGATTTCCGGGTTTGAAGGTGACCCAACGCGCGCGATGACAGGCTCGTCGTAGCGTATGTCATCCGCGACGATCGGCCATATCGGGTCTATCGACCAGGCATGCAGGTGAGCTGAAAGTCCCCATGTTCGTTCGCCCTCCAGCGCCAGGTGAGCCCGAATTAAAGGAGGACGACTGATCTGCTCCACAGGCATCCCCGGGAGCATGGGCGCTTGTTGATGGGCTCGCCTTGAAGGCACCTTGTTCGTAACCGCCATTCCAACCGATAGCAGGAATCCGCGGCGCGGGCCTTCCGGACTCTTCCCCATCTGAGATTAAGTGGAAGTGTCAAGACCTACGCACCGGATCAAACACGCCGGATCGAACACGAAGTTTCAGAAAAGTCTCTTCTGGATTATGCGATTTCCCGCATGTCCCGTGCATCCTGGTACTTGGCTCTCAACGTAGAATTAACAAGTGGCTTGAAATTGCACGGGCTCTGGATCGGTAGCCCGTATATTCGAAGTCATAATTGGAAATGAAATGGACACAGTCGCAATAATCAACGCACCCGTGCCCACATGGAGGGGCTATGTATGGCCGTTACTACTTTCGGTCGTAGTCCTCGGAATTGCGACTGTTGGAGGATTTATCTGGCGTGACGGCGGGTTTCTCACCGCCAATATTCTTGATCTTCAGGGCAAGTCCGAAACCGAAATTGGTGATTTCGGCAATAAATATCTCCCCCTCGGATTCGCTTTCACAGTCGGTCTGGTCGCGACGCTGAACCCATGCGGCTTCATCATGCTTCCAGCTTATCTCGGTCTGTACATTGGAACTGACGATGATGCGGATTCCTTCGGATATTCCGGCAAACGGCACAGACGTCTACTACAGGCTCCGATCACTTTCCTTCGTGAGATGCCTCGGCGGATGGCTAAGGCTGGAACCGTAAGTATTTCTGTCGGCCTAGGGTTCATAGTTTTATTTGGAATCGTCGGACTGGTAATAACTTCCGTAACGACCTCGATTGTTCAGTACTTCGACTGGATTGGTCTCGGCGTTGGATTCCTAATGGGAGGAACGGCGGTCTACGTGCTCGCCGGCGGGAAGTTGTACAACAGCTTCGCTCAAAATACCGGTGCCAAGATTGGTGACCCAAGAGACACGTCACTGATCGGTTACTTTTTGTTTGGAATTAGCTATGCAGTGGCCTCTCTTGGTTGCACACTTCCACTATTCCTCTCGGTCGTCGCTGCATCAACAACCGGCAGTTTCCTTTTTGGGGCCTCGCAATTCGTCGCCTATGCTCTGGGTATGACGTTCATATTCGCAGTCCTTACGTTGAGCGTTGCTCTATTCAAAGGGGCAATCATCAAGTGGGTGCGGAAAGTGATGCCCTACATTCAGTTCACGTCTGCAGTGATACTGCTACTTTCGGGCGCGTATCTGGTCTTCTACTGGCTGACCGTGGGAGGACTCGCGGACACGATCGCTTCTTGAACGATTCGACTAAACGATTTAATAACAAAGGCCGCCCCGGGCGATGCGGGGCGGCCTTTTCGCGTGACGTGATGTGCGCCGTCAGACGGCTATCGCGAGATCTGAACTAGTCAGAAATCG
This sequence comes from Dehalococcoidia bacterium, assembly GCA_014239685.1. Lineage (GTDB taxonomy): Bacteria > Chloroflexota > Dehalococcoidia > Lucifugimonadales > Lucifugimonadaceae. The sequence goes on from JAAZYK010000124.1 coordinate 5,741, forward strand.
TGTTGTGGAGCTCTCCCAGGCCGTCGATCTTCGTAATCAGGTCATCTCCGCTCCGCAGTCGGGATGTCACGCCGGACGTGCCTGTAAATACGATGTCTCCTGGCTCAAGCGTGTTGGTCTGCGAGATGAAGGATAGACATTCCTGCGTGTTGAAGATCATTTCGTCGGTGTTGCAGTTCTGAACCTCTTCACCATTTACGGTGACAAAGATGTTCTTGCCGTGAGGGTCGTAGTCGGTCTCGATAAACGGGCCGATGGGCGAAAAGCTGTCACTTCCCTTCGCACGCCACC
>JAAZYK010000125.1 GCA_014239685.1 Dehalococcoidia bacterium
GCTCGTCCGAAAGAAGGTTGTAGTTGAGCAGTGGTTGAACATTCGGATCGGACGACCTGAGCCGTAACGCCCCGGCCCCGTATGCGAGGTTCACCCGGCAACGCCAGCGTAATCCAAGCTCACCTGTAGGTTTTTCGGACCGTCCGTCCGAGATACCGATATCAAACGGCGTCGCGAACAAGATCATATCGTTCACGAGATCTGATCCCTGCGCGGTCCACCGCAGACACACCTGATCCGGAATTCCAAACGCGTCCGCCGGGTAGTTATCAGCCAAACGGTGTTCTACCCATGCGGTTGGGTGATCGCGAAGGTTCTGCCCTACTCCCGGGAGATCCCTCACAACGGGGATGCCAAATTCCTCCAGTTGGTCCGCAGGTCCAATCCCGGAAAGCAGCAGGACGTGGGGAGATCCAACAGGTCCACCGGACAGGATCACCTCATCTGCCTCGATCGTAAACAGTTCACCTCCGGACTCAACCTCTAGCCCGAGGGCCCGGGCGCGGCCGTTGCTGCGGTCAAACAGTACTTTGCGCACAATACATCCGCCCCGAATCGTCAAATTGAGCCTGGGGCGTGCCTCCGCGAGGTAGGTCACGGCGGTGGACATTCGAACACCGTCGTGATTGTTCAACGGCACCGGACCGACCCCGGTCGCATCCGGGTTGTTGTGGTCCGGACAATCCGGGAACCCGGCCTCTCGAGCCGACATGTAGAACGCCTCGGCCGCCGGCAACCATTCATTCCGCGAAAACCGACGGCTGTAGATCGGACCTGCATCGCCGTGGAAATCATCATGGAAATCCTGATCCGTCTCCAGTCTCCGGAATGCAGGAAGCACGGAACGGAACGACCAAAGATCGTTCCCCTGCGCAGCCCAAGCGTCGTAATCCTCCTGTGCACCGCGGAGAAAGATCTGACCATTGATAGCACTTGACCCGCCAACCACACGACCACGCGGTACATACATCGGTGGAGCTGTAGGTGTTGCCACCGCCGTGTAGTTCCAGTTGTGACGCTCACGTATGACCACATCGCCCGCGTGTCCCATGCCGTTACGTATTGGCTCCGGCGTTCTATCCAGGGACGAGTAGTCCGGTCCGGCTTCTAATAAAAGGACGGTGTGATCTCGGTCTTCGGAGAGCCTGGAGGCTAGAATCCCGCCCGCAGAGCCCGCTCCGACGATGACCGTGTTGTAGTGCATGTCGGCACTTTATGCGACAACATATGCGGATTCCAGTTGCGCAAAGTTTACGTTTCTCACATTCCGCATCTAGGGTTTCGTCTTAAGCTTCCGTGTACCCACCCTTCTGTAAGGGGGCTACTATTACTCTCTCGTCTGACGATATCGGCAATTGTGGCCCGTAACGAACGACGGTTCTGAGCCATAGGAGTCACGATTATCGACTGGGCGGTCGCAGCACTTTTAAGCGCCGTTTTCTTGGCCGTCGTGACCATCACCGACAAGGTGATAATGACGGGAATGGGTCTGCGAGTACGCGGGTTTCTCCTTTTCATCGCATTTCAGACCCTGGCGACCGTCATGATCGTCGCCATAGTAAATCCGTTTCCATCGGCGGCTCTGGATGTGTATGCCCGTGGAATTGGCGTTGGGTTGATGTGGGGCGTCGCTGCGCCGCTCATGCTCTGGACCCTGAGTCGGGAAGAAGTGTCCCGAGTCACACCCATCTCTCAGTCACACCCGTTGCTGGTCGTGATCCTTGCCGTCGTACTGCTTGGAGAGAGCCTGTCTCTGGTGGAATCTATCGCCGCCGCCCTTGCGATCGGGGGGGCGATACTCGCTGCGCTGCGGCTATCTGATGCTGGTCAGATACGCCTAAGCGGATCGCTCGCTTATCTTGGCGTTGCGGTGGTCATAATCGCTCTGGCTCAGATACTGCTCAAAACAGTGACGGACGATCTCTCCTTCTGGCACGCCCTCGCTCTACGTAGCGCGGGTATGTCTTTCATGCTTTTAGCAATAAATTTGAGGAAAGATATACTCGTCGACCTGGGTCGGTTTATGTGGTCCCGGCGTCGATTCACGACGCTCGCCATCGATGCGGGTGCGGCGACCACCTCGATGGCCTTAATCACGTTCGCTATCGCCACCGGGCCTGTATCCATTGCAAACGCCTTCGCAAGTACAACGCCGTTATTCGTATTTCTAGCCTCGATGCTGCTGGTGTGGAAAACACGGCTTCTGCGAGAAGAAATCGTTGATCGGCTTGCGGTGACCCAGAAACTGATTGCTGCGGGGATGGTGGTTGGCGGACTTGTTCTGATAGCCATCGCCTGAAACCATCCTCCAAAACCGGATACGTTCGGCGACAAACTCACCGCCACGTTCGGATAGGTGTCTTAATTACCTTGACGCCACGATTGGCTAGCCTTATGATTTTCATCTGTCGAGGTGTGTCTGCTACGGATTGCCCCCCCGTACATCCAAATTTATAGTTTCGAATTGAAGCGCCCGCGCGCGTCCGCGTAGGGCGCCATGCCGTGTTTACGCGCGTAAGCACTTTTTGGGGCCTGTACGAATAGTCATGCGGGCAAACAGATAACACTTCGGTCTTTGAACATAGGGAACACAACCACGAAACGTTCGTGGTTTCGAGAGCATCAGGAGAGTAAATATGGTCGTTGCTGACCTTCGTCCCAGTAATACTTTTTACAGGAACGTTAAGAGCTTCAACCACATTCAAAACATCGTGGACGTGCCGAACCTGATTCAGGTTCAGTTGCGATCATTCGATTACTTCACAACGGATGGCCTTCGGGAGCTGTTCGAAGAGATTTCCCCGATCGAGGACTTCAGTGGAGGCCGTTTCGCCCTCGCATTCCTCGGACATGAAATACGGGAGCCGAAGTTCTCCGAGCGCGAGTGCCGGATAAAGGAGATCACTTTCTCCGCACCGCTTTACGTAACGGTAGAACTTGAGGTCAAGTCTGGCGACTCCGCCGGCGAGAAGAAGCAGCAGACGCTGTTCATGGGCGACGTGCCGATGATGACGCGTAACGGCACGTTCGTCATTAACGGTGCCGAGCGTGTTGTCGTCTCCCAGCTTGTCCGCTCACCCGGTGCCTACTTCACACGTGATATTGACCCGGCCAGCGGTCGTGCACTCAGCAACGCCAAGTTAATCCCGTACCGGGGTGCATGGGTGGAGCTTGAGACCAGCAACAAAGACCTTTTGTCGGTCAAAGTAGACCGTAAGCGCAAGACCCCGATCACGACCCTGCTCCGCGCACTTGGATATGACTCCGATGAAGACATCAAGGAACTGTTCAAGGACGTAGACATCAACCCCGATCGTCAATTTATTGACGCCACTCTGGCGCGGGACACGGCCGTCACGAACCAGGACGAGGCTCTGGTCGAGTTCTACCGAAGGCTACGACCTGGTGAGCCGCCGAGCGTTGAAAACGCAAAGGCGCTTATCGAGAGCCTGTTCTTTAACCCACGCAAGTACGACCTCGGACGGGTTGGCCGCTACAAACTGAACCGCAAGCTCGGCGACGAAGCAACGACGGAAGAGCGAACGCTGGTTAAAGAGGACATGGTCGCCTTGATCCGGCGCATGATCCGCATTAACAACGGCGAGGCCCGCGAGGACGACATTGACCATCTGGGCAACAGGCGCGTCCGGGCCGTTGGCGAGTTGATCCAAAACCAGTTGCGGATCGGTCTCCTTCGTATGGAACGCGTCGTCAAGGAACGAATGACGACCGAGATGGACCCGGCAACGACTACGCCGGCCGCTCTGGTCAATATCCGCCCTGTCGTAGCGTCCGTCCGAGAGTTCTTCGGCGGCTCCCAGCTTTCGCAGTTTATGGACCAGACCAACCCGCTGGCAGAATTGACGCACAAACGTCGCCTTTCAGCACTTGGTCCTGGAGGACTGTCGCGTGAGCGTGCTGGATTTGATGTCCGTGACGTTCACCACTCCCATTACGGCCGGATCTGCCCGATCGAGACTCCTGAGGGTCCGAACATTGGACTCTTGGGGTCGCTTGCCACATACGCACGCACAAACGACTTCGGCTTCCTTGAGACGCCGTACCGCAAAGTGCTCCACGAAATGTCCACGGATAACCCGGACTTCGTCGGGCGCAACGTGCTCGAAACCCTCGTAGACGAGAACGGCAAAGAGCTAATGCGGGCCGGCGGTCGTATTCCGCGTCGTATGACAGAGCAACTTGCTGAGATGCCGGCTCAGATCGTAGGTGTCAAGGCGTTCGTATCTGCCGACCCTAACGACGTGTCGTACCTGTCCGCCGATGAAGAAGAGACATACATCATCGGCCAGGCAAACACCGACCTCGATTCGAAGATGCAGATCGTAGGCAACCAGGCCGAGATCCGTGTCGGAGAATCGTTTGCCATCGATGAACCGGCAAACGTCCAGTTCATGGACATCTCGCCGATGCAGATCGTATCCGTATCTACGGCGCTGATCCCCTTCCTTGAGCACGACGACGCTAACCGTGCGTTGATGGGCTCAAACATGCAGCGACAGGCGGTTCCCCTACTCAAACCGCAGGCGCCCGTGGTAGGCACCGGGATGGAGGCACGCGTTGCGCGTGACTCTGGACAGGTTGTGCTCGCCGAAGAAGCGGGGCTTGTCATCGAGTCGACTGGCCTCGAGATCAAGGTCCTTGGTGACGAGACTGGACAGATAATCGAGTACCCGCTGACCAAGTTCGTGCGCTCAAATCAGGGCACGTGCATCAATCAGCGCCCGATCGTAAACAAGGGAGACATCGTTGAGATTGGCCAGCCGATGGCCGACAGTTCCTCCACAGACCAGGGAGATCTAGCCCTTGGCCAGAACATCCTCGTGGCCTTCATGAGCTGGGAGGGGTACAACTACGAGGACGCCATCATCCTGTCCGAGGACATGGTGAAGGACGACCGTTTCACCTCCATCCACATAGGCAAACACGAGGCGGAATCACGGGAGACCAAACTCGGGCCTGAAGAGATAACCCGTGACATCCCAAATGTTGGCGAAGAGAGCCTGCGTGACCTTGATTAAGAGGGAATCATACGTATCGGCGCTTACGTCGAGCCTGGGGACATTCTCGTCGGTAAGATCACGCCAAAGGGCGAAACCGAACTGACCGCAGAAGAGAAGCTGCTCCGGGCCATATTCGGTGAGAAGGCACGCGACGTGCGTGACACCTCTCTGAAGGTTCCACATGGACAGCGCGGCAAGGTCATCGACGTGAAGGTGCTAACCAAGGAAACCGGGGACGATCTTCCCGCCGGCGTCACCAAACTGGTGCGCTGCTGGATTGCACAGACACGAAAGATCACCGAAGGCGACAAAATGGCGGGACGCCACGGCAACAAGGGTGTGATCGCCAAGATCCTCCCCACTGAGGACATGCCTCACCTTCCCGATGGCACCCCAATGGATATCGTCCTCAACCCGATCGGCGTACCCTCCCGAATGAACCTTGGGCAGGTGCTCGAGACACACCTGGGTTGGGCCGCCGGCACACTCGGTTATGACGCCCAGACGCCGGTATTTGACGGCACCAGAGGTGTTGAACTTGAGGACGCGCTCGCACGTGCCTGGATGGTCAATGAGTCTGGTGCTAAAGACCGGAGACGGTTGGATGACTCGACCATCAACAAAGACGTGATCAGCGCGTGGCTTGAGGAGCGCGATCAAAAGTACGACGAACTGTTTGACGAATCCAAAGAAGGCGTCGCCAGCCAGGCGTGTCTTGGCATGTGGCTCAAAGAAAACAGTGACCTGCACATTAACGGGCAGAACCGTGCTGAGCTGATAGACGAGGCGAAAAAGCTGGAGAAAGCAACTCGCAAATCTGCGCCAGTGTTTGGAAAGATGGAACTCATTGATGGCCGGACCGGCGAGACATTCGACGGGCCGATCACCGTCGGCAGGATGTACATCCTGAAACTGATCCACCTTGTTGAAGAGAAAATCCACGCGCGATCAACTGGACCGTACTCCCTTATCACGCAGCAACCGCTGGGTGGTAAAGCCC
>JAAZYK010000126.1 GCA_014239685.1 Dehalococcoidia bacterium
CGACGTCCTCGGTGTGACGGGGGGCTCGGATGGATCGCGTGTCTACACCGGTGGGGATCTTGTACATGTTCCTGCATACGCAGCAGAAGAGCTGGATCCGACCGGTGCCGGCGACATCTGGGGGACGTCATGCCTAGTGCGATTGGCTGAAGGGGCTGATCCCGTAGAGGCAGCCCGGTTCGCCAACGCCGCCGCAAGTCTTTCTGTGGAACGTGAGGGGCTAACCGGTGTTCCGACTCGTTTAGAAATCGAGGCCCGACTAATCGAGGGGACACCAAATTCCTGATATCACACCGACGCCTGTAAAATCGCGACTCTGACTCGCTAACTCATTACACCTGACAATTAACATGAGAAATTCGGTTAACCGATCGCCTGAAAGTCTGGCCGACCGCGTGCTGAGAATCCCGGTCGAAGACAGGGCGGCATTTGAAGACGCGTGCGTAAGGGCCGCCACAGATGCGGAAGTTCGCGCTGCCATGATCGTCCTGACCGGCGACGGGATTGGGGATAACTTCGTTGAATCGGGAATGCCGGCCTCCATCGGCGCGCTTCTGGTACCCGTGATCGCAGGTTTGTCGGGCCGAATCGACGACCGCGTGCTAGAACTGGCGCTCGCAGCAGACATACGGATATGTGACAGCGATACCACATTCGCTCTAACTGCGGTGACGGAGTCCGGGAGTGGTCGACTGCCATCTGACGGTGGGACACAGCGCCTTCCCCGGATAGTCGGCCCTGGATTGGCTACCGACATGCTTCTTACAGGCAGAAGGATTATTGCAGAGGAGGCGCTGCGGGCAGGGCTGGTGACCGAGATATGTCCGGCCGGGGAATCCAAAATTCGCGCGGAGCAACTTGCCAGGGAGATCGCCTCAAACGGCAAATCGGCGGGACGGTTCGCCAAAGAAGCGGTGCTTAAGGGATCTGATATGCCGTTGGATCAGTCGCTTAGATTGGAGGCTGACCTGGCGATACTCCTCCACACAGATCCCGAGCGTGCGGAAGGGATCGATGCATTTAATGCCGGTAAGCATCCAGGCTTTCGGCAAGATGACGGGTCGAAATGACTGAAAGTACTTTCGAGACCGTGACATATGAAAAGTGCGGTCAGATTGCGTATATCACTTTGAATCGGCCCGAAGTGATTAACGCCTTCAATCTCCAGATGAGGGACGACCTCTCAGAGGTGCTAGATGCCGTTCGTTGGGACCCTGACGTGGCGGTTGTGCTGATCAAGGGATCTGGCGATCGTGGATTCTGCGCAGGAGCCGATCTTTCCGAATTTGGGAGTGCCCCATCCCAGGCTGCGGCCCGGCACGCGCGTTGGGAGCGTGACATATTCGGCGTATTACGGAATTTGACGGTGCCTACCGTGGCCTTACTTCACGGGCATGTCATTGGCTCTGGCGTCGAACTGGCGCTTCTATGTGACATTCGCGTCGCCGCCGATAACGCTGTCTTCTCGATGCCAGAAACCTACTATGGCCTGATTGCCGCAGCAGGCGGAACGCAGACACTGCCACGGATGGTAAAGCAGGGTAGGGCGCTCGATATGCTGCTCGCTGGGCGCCCTTTGAACGCTTTGGATGCCAGAGACACCGGACTTGTCCAACGCGTCGTAAAATTAAACGATCTTGAGATGGAATCTGAACGAATTGCCAGCGATCTGACGGAGATTGATCCAGCTTTATCCGGCGCGATCAAGATCGCGCTAGCTACGGCTCGAGATCTTCCACTTGCAGACGGCCTTGCACACGAACAAAGGCTGTCTATCATGTTGGACCGTGGCGTCGCAGGTACCTGACTTCTTTTCATATGCAGGTAAATTCGAGACAGCACCGGCGCAACCGGGAGACTATTGAATACATTTGAACTGCTCGAGATCGCATGTGCGATCGTTCCGGACCGCCCGGCCTTTGTCGCTGGCGAGCACGGCCAGATCAAGCCGGATTTCGCGACATTCCGAGATAGGGCATCTCGGCTCGCTACTGTCCTTGCAAATATGGGTGTCGGGCGCGGCGACCGTGTCGCCCTCATGGACATTAACTCGCCTGCGCACGCAGAAACCTACTTCGCCTGCGCCATGTTGGACGCCATCTATGTACCCGTGAATTTCCGCTCCCGAACAGCGGAGGCAAACCACATGCTGGAGCGCACGTCGCCGTCGGTTATCCTCGCCGGTGAACGGTACATGGAGTTGATCGATTCGTGCGAGTGTGTTGACCGCAATAAGACCGGCCGTATTGCGCTCGAATCCGTTGCTAACCCGGACGGCTGGACGGATTACGAGGCCACCATTAAGGCCGCAGATCCGTACCTTGGGTACCCGTCTGGTGACGACGATGACACGACAATGATCATGTTCACGTCCGGATCGACATCGGCGCCAAAGGGCGTGACGCTCACACACGGAAGCTTCACATCGTTCGTAATGGACAATGTGCCGCCGGCCGATCCGGACGCCAACGAATGCAACCTTCTGACGGTGCCGCTCTACCACATCGCAGGTGTCCAATCGATGATGGCTGGCGTATGGGGAGGTCGCACACTCGTCCTCCAGCAACAATTCGAGCCTGAAGGCTGGATGGAGCTGGTTCAGAGGGAGAACGTGAATAGGGCGATGATGGTCCCGACCATGCTCAAGACTCTTATGGACCATCCGAAATTTTCTGAATTTGACCTCTCAAGCCTAGATGTAATCACGTACGGCGCTGCAGCGATGCCGGAATCCGTGATCCTGGAAGCCATAGAGAAATTCCCGGACGTTAAGTTCATCAATGCCTTCGGCCAGACCGAAACCGCCGCCACCATCACAATGCTTCCGCCGGAAGACCACGATCTAACGGGTACGCCGGAGGATATTGCTAAAAAACGCACTCGACTGCGTTCGATCGGTGTCCCCCTTGATGGCGTCGAAGTTCTGATCATGAACGAAGAAGGCGAAGAACTTCCGGATAATGAAAAGGGTGAAATAGTCGCCCGCGGCAAACGGTTGATGAAGGGCTACTGGGGCGACGACACGAACAAGGCATTGAACAGCGAGGGTTGGCTTCATACCGGAGACCTTGGATACCGGGACGAGGACGGTTACATCTTCCTGACAGGTCGCGCTAGAGAGATCATAAAGCGGGGTGGAGAAATGATCTCTCCGGAAGAGGTCGAAGAGACACTCGAGCGTCACGGAGCCGTTCGTGAGGCGTCGGTTATCGGGGTCCCGGACACCACATGGGGTGAGCTGGTCCACGCCGTCGTAGTGATCGAGGACGGTTCCTCAGCCTCCGAGGCTGAACTGATCGAGCACACGCGTAAGGCGTTGGCCAGTTATAAAAAGCCGGAGAAGATTTACTTCACGGACGAGCTGCCGAGGAATGCGCTCGGCAAAGTAATCCGCCCGCGAGTCAAAGAACAGTTCGGCGGAGACTAAAGGCCTCGATAGCCCCTCTCCCTGCGACCTCGACACCAACGTTCTAAGTCAGCGACCCGCCATCCACCCGCATAGGCACGCCCGTGATGAACGCCGCGTCCGGGGACGACAGCCACACCACCGTCGCCGCAACATCCTCCACCTTTCCAAAACGGCCGATCGCCTGCCGGAGCCGCATCCGAGTTTCAGACTCGGTGTTTTCATATAGCGGTTGAGCAAGCGGTGTGTCGATGAGTGATGGGCACACAGAATTAACGCGAATTCCTCGCGCTCCGTAACTCCGTGCAGCTGAGTTCGTCATGCCGACAACGGCGTGCTTGCTAACGGAGTAAGCCGGGATCGTGGGACTGCCCACCAACCCTGCAACAGAGGCCGTGTTCACGATCGAGTGACCGCCGTCGGGTGGATCCTGCACAAGCATTTGCCGTAGCTCCGCCTGCATGCACAGCCACACGCCAGTCACGTTCACGTTGATCACTCGATCGTAGTCCTCACGGCTGTACTCGGTGAACTCTGCCACGGGCCCCAGAATCCCGGCGTTGTTGTGCGCACAGTCCAGTCGGCCGTACTCGCTCACAACGAATTCGACCATCGAGGCAACAGACGCTTCGTCGGTTACGTCTACATGCGTTGACAGCGCGTTGCCGCCTGCATCACGGATAATCTTCGCCGTATCTTCGCCCGCCTGTGGCACGATGTCCGCAACTACAACACGCGCTCCCTCGGAGGCAAACTTCAGGGAGGTAGCGCGACCGATGCCCGAACCTCCACCTGTAACCAGAGCGACTCGTCCGTCGACCTTTCCCGGCATTGCGCCCTCCAGAGATGGCAGCTATTCAAAATGAGGTACGTGACTCGCCAACGAAATCAGGCGAGAAGGCGAGGCTAACCCATCAGGAGGCTCAGAGGGTTGGATATCGGGCGCATTGTTGCAATGTGCTGTTGGCACATTGATCACTCGAAGGATGTCGGGCGATCTAGAATCCAGCTAGCAATGCAACACAAGCTAATGCAACACAAGCTACGGGGTAACCGTGGCTCAACAGATGATCCGGTGGAGGCAACCATGCCCGAAACATATGGCGACCCTGACCAGTACCAGAACCTTCTGATCGACCGGGTCGGCGTGGACGGGCGCGTCGCCCGTATCACGCTCAACCGTCCTGAGAAGCTCAACGCGTTATCGCAGGAGTTGCTTTTTGAATTCTGGGATGCGTTGCATGTGTTGGAAGCAGATGACAGCGTACGCGCCATCATTGTAAAAGGTGCCGGCAAGGCGTTTTGCGCCGGGTACGACATCACGACGCCCCGTGGTGAAGGGGCTGACGGCGTGGTGCGCAACTACAAGAATGTGGATAGCAAGAACCGGCGGATGCTAATGGGAATTCGGACCGGCATGCAGCAGATCACCGATATTCATATGTACTTCTGGAACATGGCAAAGGTGACCATCGTTCAAGTCCACGGATTCGCTATCGCCGGTGGATGTGAGCTGGCGATGATGGCAGACCTTGTAGTCGCAGCGGACGACGCGCAGCTGGGGCACCCGGGACTTCGAGGCATGGGAACGAGCCGCACCGGCGTAATCTGGCCGCTCGTTATCGGCATGCGCAAGGCGAAGGAACTCTACCTCACCGGGGATCCCGTGACCGGGACCGAGGCGGAAGAGATGGGAATGATCAACTACGCCTGGCCGGGGGATGAGCTCGAAGATCGGACCATCGCGCTGGCGAACAGGATCACCAACATGACCGCCGATAACCTGGCGATTTTAAAACTCAACATGAACCGCTTCTACGAGAATATGGGCATCTACTCGTCAGTCCGTTCAAGCACGGACCTGGACGCTGCGGGCCAGTTCACGGAGCACTCGTACACCTGGCAGGACACTATGAAAGAGGAAGGATTTCGGGCGGCGGTTCAATGGCGCGACACCCCGTACGAGGACTACAGCGCACGTCCAAGGGAGTAATGAGAAAAAAGCTAAATGCATTCTATTCGGGACGGGTCGGATGCATTAGCGCGATAGATTAGGCGACGGTTTCCTAAACCGCAGGTCGTGAGTTCGATTCTCACCCGGGGCACCATACGTAAATCGTTCGTGAGAGAGGCATCCAGAAATGGGTGCCTCTTTTGCGTTTGGCAGCACTTCTGGCAGCAACCGGGCGCACTTCCGCTCAGCTCCGGTAGTCCGTCACCTGCCACAGCACCGCTAGCTCGTGCTCAGTTGGAAGGTCGAACCGTAATTCGGTTTTTGGTTATATAGACTGTCAGCCATGCTTATATCCATCACGCGTCCTCGCGCGTTCATTTTCTTATCAACCCTGATCGTCCTGTTCCTTGTCGTTTCTTGTTCCGGTTCTGACGGATCAGACGGGGAACAGGGGTCTCAAGGTCTTAAGGGCGACACTGGTGCTCAAGGCCCGGTCGGTGAAGACGGTGTCGGTGGAGAAGATGGAATAGCTGGTCCACCTGGCGTTCAAGGTCCAGCTGGTCAAGACGGCGCAGCTGGACCAGCCGGTTCGGATGGACAAGACGGTGAAGACGGCGCAGCTGGA
>JAAZYK010000127.1 GCA_014239685.1 Dehalococcoidia bacterium
ACGCCAACGGCTTCTACATACTCGCCACTCCCACCGACGGCCACCTGCGCACCAACCACGAGGGAGGCGACGCCGTCTACGATGGGTCCGGCAAGGAAGCGAGTATCTGACGGGACCCCATCCATGTCCCCTGACGATTCGATCGACACCATCACGGCGGTCACATCGTCGATCCCGAAATCATTCTCAGGGTTTATCGCAAATTCACCGTCTTTGATGGTGCGCCCATCAGACGTTACAAGTAATCCATTGGTTGAGACGTTGAACTTGCCAAGCGACTGGTACTCCCCGTTTATCGTCACCCACGCTTCGTAATGGAAACCATCGTTGAGCGTTTGGATACCAGAGAGGTCAAGCCCGACGCTTTGATCGCTTCCGCCGGAACACGCGACAAGCAACGCAGCAAGAAGCACTACGGCAATGGTCAGCAGGTGTTTGTAGGCGGTGGTCACGTTTTGAAAGACCTTTTTTGTCCAGACTCCGGATCTGCCGGTGTCATATATGGGTCAGCCCAGCCAGTTCGGGTCACGCTAAATCTTACAGCGCCTCCCACGGCGCGTGACCTGTTTCCGTACACCAAACTACGGCAAACAAGCTAATTTCGATTCCTACAATCAGATGGGAACGTGCACCGCATTCGTTCCACAGGGGCAGCTTAGGCAGTTCCTGATTGCAGATTCATTTTTGTTGATGCGCTGTTTACCAGCGGGTTATGACGTTTTAGGTATGGTATTGTTGAGACAGGCATGTAAGAAAGCTCGTCCCATGGTTAACCGGCAATGCTCGGATCCGTGAAGACCAGTCCGAGATGCCCTGAACGAGACCATGGAGATTGACTAAGTGTTCCAAGATCGAAATATAGGTTGTGTTGAGTGCGGACAAGAGTTCGTATTTAGCGCAGACGACCAGCAGTACCACTCAGAGCGTGGCTACTCCGACCCCAAGCGTTGCCCGTCATGTCGTGCAGCCCGTCGAGCCCAGGGTGGCGGCGGTGGCGGCGGATTCGGCGGCGGCGGCGGCGGTGGCGGCGGATTCCGGTCTGACCGACCGATGTTCACCACCACTTGCGCACAGTGCGGTCAGGAGGCCCAGGTGCCTTTCCAGCCGCGCGGTGACCGGCCGGTGTACTGCAACTCTTGCTTCTCGCAGCAGCGGCAATCCCGCAGCTGGTAGGCGGTTAGCGCCCGATAGCTCTAGTTAAACAAACCGCCCCGGTGACTTCAGTCACCGGGGCGGTTTTCTTTTTCCACGAACCAGGGGGGCCACACCCCGCCGGGCGGCTTTCTATGCCAGCGAACGTACTTAGCCGATCAGGAGATGGTCAGGATCATGGATTCTCAGGCACTCGAAAAAGCCGCAATCATTCTCTCCGGCGGTCGGTTGGAGCACACCAGGTTGGACCATCTCTCGGAAGCTTATCGACCACAGAATGAGGCCGAAGCGTACCAGCTCCAGGGAGCGTTACGGCGGCGTTTGTCTGTCGCCGGATACGGCGAGCCTGTCGGTAGGAAAATCGGCTGCACCACAACGGTGATGCAGGAATATCTGAAGATTGCTAATCCGTGCGCAGGGCTTGTGTACGCGCCGACGGTTCGTGAACGAACTGGCGAATTCGATTTTTCGTCCTTCCTCCGCGTCGGAGTTGAGTGCGAGATAGCGGTCCGGCTGTCTGACGATTTGCCGGCGTCGGGCGCGCCATACACTCGTTTCACGGTGTCCCCAGCCGTACAAGCGGTCATGTGCGGGATCGAGATCGTTGATGATCGATGGGTCGATTACGGATCGATGGACGTGGCGACCTTGATCGCAGACGATTTTTTTGGGGCAGGATGCGTCCTTGGTGATCCGGTAATGACCTGGCGTGAATTGGAACTGGAGTTGCTAACCGGTTCGATGTCTATCAACGGGATCCAGGTCGGTTCCGGTGTAGGCGGCGACATTATGGGCCATCCGCTAGAGGCGCTGGCATGGCTGGCGAACACGGCTGTGCTTCACGATATACCTCTGCAGGCGGGCGAATTCGTCTTCCTCGGAAGTATTGTCGAGACGAAATGGTTAAAACCTGGGGACCGGGTGGAGATAGATATATCTGGACTGGGTTCCGCATCAGCGCTGTTCATCTGAAAATTCAACCAGACAGAGATCGTGTCCATCCGATACTGCAAGTGGACACTCACCTAATGGGTGACTACGATATTCGTCGCCTCCCGATCGTCTTCAACGTCGCCCTCGTGCGGCCGGTGAATCCAGAGGTAATGTTGCCCCACCACAAGGAATCAATAGCCATCAACGCGCCAGTAAAAACGGTGTTTGCAGTAATGACGGATCTTGGTCGGTGGGCTGACTGGTGGCCTCAGATACAGGACGTCAGGCTTCCGGACGGCTGGACTGTGAACGGGCCGATGTCGTGTCGGGTGATGGGGATGGACCTTGAGGGCGCCGTCACCATCTACGATCCGGATAAGGAACTGGGGTTCGAGACCAATATGCCCATCGGCGGACGCGTGGTCCAGCACTTCACGTTTGAACGGGAAAATAAGGGCACGAGGCTCACGGCTGAGATGGACGCATCTGGTGTCGGTGGCATGATGTTCACACGGAAGCGGCTTCTCAATGAACTAGAACGACTTAAGACAAATGTTGAGGGCACAGAAACCGAATAATTTCGCTTTCGGCAACACCTCGTAAAATTAAGATCAGAAATTAAATATGAACATACATGAGTATCAGGCACGCGAGATCCTCGAATCCTACGGGGTCACAGTTCCGCGTGCCGGCGTCGCATCGACGCCCGACGAGGCACGGCAACTCGCCGTCGATCTGGGCGGCCGCGTGGTCGTCAAGGCTCAGGTACACGCCGGTGGACGCGGGAAGGCGGGGGGGGTCAAGCTCGTCAACTCTCCGGACGAGGCTGCTGAAGCCGCTGCCGGGATGCTTGGCACGAACCTCGTTACTCATCAGACGAAAGCCGGCGGAGTTCCAGTACGCAAGGTTCTCGTTGCGGAGCTTACCGATATCGCAGACGAGCTGTACATGGCAATCACGATGGACGCCGACGCCCGCGCTCCAATGGTGATGGCGAGCTCCGAGGGTGGCGTCGAGATCGAAGAGGTCGCCGCCAACTCGCCTGACAAGATCGTGCGGGTAGCCGCTGACCCGCTTATTGGTCTGACCGCATATCACGCCCGGGACATCGCAACCGAGATCGGCATCCCGATCAACCTCGTACGACAGGCGACCGCGCTGATAACCAATCTCTGCCGAGTATTTCAAGAACTGGACGCCTCACTGGTGGAAATCAATCCGCTGGTTGTAACGACAGACGGTCGGGTGATGGCACTCGACGCCAAGATAGCCTTCGAGGATGATGCTCTGTTCCGCCACAAAGAGGTCGCTGAACTGCGGGACCCGGAACAGAACGACGAGCTTGAGCAGAAGGCTCACGATGCCGGTCTGGCGTACGTAAAATTGGATGGCGGTCGGGTAGGCTGCATGGTGAACGGTGCAGGACTTGCGATGGCTACGATGGACATCACGAAGACCGCAGGTGCGGCCCCCGCTAACTTCCTTGACGTCGGTGGCGGCGCGGCGGAAGACAAGATCGCCGAAGCGTTGGAAATCATCGTCTCAGACAGTGATGTTGAGGCTATCCTGGTGAACTTATTTGGTGGGATTCTCCGGTGTGATGTAGCCGCCCGAGGGATCGTTATGGGCGTTAGTAGCACCGGGACACAAATGCCACTAGTGGTCGCCATGCGCGGCACGAACTCTGAAGAAGGACTTCAAATTCTGGCCGACGCTGGCCTTAATGTCACGACGGTCGGCGATCTCGGTGAAGCCGCAACCGCGTTGACACAGGTGCTTGGTCCCACCAGCTCTAACGGAGAAAATTCTTAGATGGGGATCCTTGTTGACGAGAACACTCGACTGCTGGTGCAGGGCCTCGGCCGTGACGGCACTTTCCAGGCGAGCAGTTGCCGGGCGTACGGAACAAACATGGTAGCCGGGGTGCACCCGAGACGCGGCGGGACGAAGTTTGATGACCAGGTCCCGATATTTGAGACCGTTACGGAAGCCGTCGAGGCGACGGCCGCCAACGTTGGTCTGATCTTTGTGCCGGCGTCTGGAGCGGCGGACGCCATTATCGAACAGGTTGACGCAGGTTTGCCGCTTGTGGTGTGCATAAGCGAGGGCGTGCCGGTCCAAGATATGGTCAAAACACTGGCCTACATGGAGGGCAAGCCCTCACGGCTGCTTGGACCCAACTGCCCCGGCTTGATTCATCCTCGAACCAGGGCAAAGGTAGGCATCATCCCCGGCAGCATCTTGAGCGAAGGCCGGGTCGGCGTGGTGTCCCGCAGCGGTACTCTGACGTACGAGGCCGTGGTGCAGCTTACCGAACTCGGCATCGGCCAGTCGACATGCGTCGGCATCGGCGGAGACCCGCTACACGGCACAACTTTTGTAGACGTACTTGAGATGTTCGAGAACGACCCAGAGACGGACGCGATCGTGATGATCGGCGAGATCGGAGGTACCAAGGAGCAGCAGGCCGCCGAGTTCATCAATAATCACGTCACAAAGCCGGTAGTCGGCGCGATCGTCGGCCAAACAGCGCCTCCTGGAAAACGCATGGGACACGCCGGTGCGATCATCACGGGTGTGGCGGCGCTTGCCTCTGAAAAAATCCGGGTTCTCAGGGAAGCCGGCGTGCATATGGCAGATTCGACTGCCGTGATCGGAGCCAAGATGGCGGAGGTCCTCGGACGATAGTTCATTTTGTAAAAGCTTCAACAAGCGGTTCCCATATGAGTTTCTACATCTTAAAGAAGGGCAAATACCGCTCGATATGTGGCGCCGAGAGTACAAAACGATCCCGCCTCATAGCACACCGGCCCACAGGTCTCCAGCACCAGAGACTTTCATGCGAGCGGTCCAACAGAAGGCAGACCTAACGTAATCTTTGGTACTACTCCAGGGTACAGGTCGATCGGTCATCTACTGGAATCGGGCCAAATCTGAAGAATTATTGCGCGTTATATACGTACCGGCGACCGGGGGTCGCTGTATCATTGATAGTCATGGCGTAATATGCGCCGCCCGGCCGGGGTCCGTTCTACCGATGGATTCGCCAACGGAGATGCCGGGCACAAATCGCCAGACGGTGCGTTAAGAAAACCGGACCCAACACCAAATTAATTGACAACCTCCGCAACTCGTCCGCGGCCAGACCTGAACGCGTGCCTGATCTGATAGGCACATGCGCAGCAACCGAGAACAGATAGATGCTCTTCGCCAATAAATTAGCAATGTCCTACGGGACGCAGGACCTGTTCGCCGATGTGACTTTCGTCATCGGAGAATCTGACCGCGTTGGCATTGTCGGGCCGAACGGCACCGGCAAGTCCACCCTTCTTAGGCTCATTTCTGGGCAAGAAATCCCAGAGGCGGGATCGGTCGGACACAGGAACGGTGAGATCGGGTTCCTGAAACAGGAGGCTGACCTCTCACCGGACTTTACGCTGGTGGATGAGCTATGGAAGGCATTCCCAGAGGCGCTTGAGATCCGACATCGACTCGACGAAGTTGGCCGGATGCTGGAGATGGGCGAGGGCGACGTGATGGAGCTGGTTGACGAGCAAACCTCGTTGTACGAACGATACGAAATGCTCGACGGGTACCGCATAGAGGCTCGTATCAGTAGGGTTCTAGACGGCCTTGGTTTTGAGCGATCCGACTGGGAAAAGCTTTGCGCTGATTTCTCCGGTGGATGGCAGGTGCGGGTCGCACTGGCAAAGATCCTGGCCGCCGTCCCGGAGCACGCCCTGCTGGACGAGCCGACAAACCACCTGGACGCCAGCGCACGAGACTGGCTGGCAACTTATTTGAAGGACTACCCGGGCGCGGTGGTGATCGTCACTCACGATGGTGAGTTCATGGACAAAGTTGTAAC
>JAAZYK010000128.1 GCA_014239685.1 Dehalococcoidia bacterium
GCTCATGTTCACCATAAGCGCATCAAGGCCAGCGCCGCCGTAAATCGCGTGACACGGGGGGTGGGCGCTGCGAACATCATGGAATAATTGATCGCAATTACTGCAATCAACAGGGGAATCGTTTAGCACGACCCTCTGCCTCAACCACAAATCAGGAAGGCACCCCGTGGGTGTTAACCGGGAGACTAAGTAATGGCCGATCCCCTCGTGGCCGTGATTATGGGCAGCACGTCAGACCTCGAGACGATGCAGAACGCCGTCGATGTGCTAGATCAGTTTGATATTCCGAACGAGACCTCCATCGTGTCAGCCCATCGGACGCCCGACCGGATGTTCCGTTTCGCGGAAGAGGCAGCGGGACGAGGAATCGAGGTGATAATCGCGGGAGCGGGTGGCGCGGCGCATCTGCCTGGCATGGTGGCGGCCAAGACCGTCGTTCCCGTAATCGGTGTTCCGGTTGAGAGCCGTGCGCTCAAGGGCATGGACTCTCTGCTCAGCATTGTCCAGATGCCACGCGGGGTCCCTGTTGCGACCGTTGCTATCGGAACGGCGGGTGCGACTAATGCAGGACTGCTGGCAGCGCAGATCCTTGCGAACAGCCGACCCGATCTAAGAGCGAGGTTAGAGGCCCATCGGGCACAGACAACACGCGACGTTGAAACTCAGTCGGCCGAACTGGGGCAAAAGTGACCGGCGCAGGACCGTTTCTTCCCGGAAGTACGCTAGGCGTAGTCGGCGGAGGCCAGCTCGGGCGCATGTTCGCCCTCGACGCAAGGCGCATGGGATACAAGGTGGTGGTGCTTGACCCTGACCCAAAGTCGCCCACCGGACAGATCTCAGACGATCGCATAGTTACGTCTTACACCGACGCCGATGCGATGAGACAGCTGGTTGAGCGCTGCGATGTCGTCACCTACGAATTTGAAAACGTGAACGCCGATGCTGTTGCCACCGCAGAAGGTTCCGGGCACGTGCGACCGGGTAGTCACGTCCTTCGGATTGCGCAGCACCGTTTAATTGAAAAAAGCGCACTCGTAGACAACGGCTTCCCCGTCGCCGAGTTCGCCGCAGTCGACACAATGGCAGACATGGTGAAGGCGTTCGAACGAATCGGCACGCCGGCGGTGCTCAAGACAGCTACATCCGGATACGACGGTAAGGGACAGATTGTGTTGCGCTCCGCTGTGGATATAAGGGAGGCCCACACCGATCTCAGGCGCCAGAGTGAGGCGCTGATCCTGGAGGCGTTCGTTCCGTTCGATCTGGAGATTTCGGTAATCGCCGCACGTGGTCCAGACGGCGACGTGGTGTGCTTTCCGCCGTCTGAGAATCAACATGTGAACGGCATCCTGGATGTGAGCATCGTTCCGGCACGTATTCCAGTCGAGGTTCGGGACGCCGCCGTGAAGTTAGCGTCAAAGATTGCGGAAGCGTTGGACGTTGTTGGCCTGGTGGCGGTGGAGATGTTTGTGACGACGGACGGACAGCTTCTCGTAAACGAGATCGCGCCCCGACCTCACAACTCCGGACACTACACACAGGACGCATGCGCTACGTCGCAGTTCGAGCAGCTTATTCGGGCGATCTGCGGCTTGCCTCTTGGCTCCACAGAGCTACTCAGCCCGGTGGTGATGGTGAACTTGCTAGGCGATATCTGGACAGATGCAGGTGGCACGCCGGACTGGGACGCTGCGCTCGGAGTACACGGCGCAGTGCTTCACCTGTACGGCAAGTCGGAGGCACGGATTGGTCGGAAGATGGCCCACATCAACGTCACCGCACCGGACGTGGAGACAGCTCTGGCGCGTGCTCTGGATGCTCGTGAACGAGCTGCCGGACGCGGGTAGGCGCGTAACCCCCCTCACCCGCAAGGGAAGGGCGGATCGACCTTATCTCCATATCTGGTAGTCCCGGATTCCCGCCTCGTTGGGAATAACGAAGTACTAGACCCCGGTGTATTCGTGCTTCCAGAGCTCGTCTGCAAAGGTAAACAAAGCCGGTAGGCCACCCGTATGCAGGATGACCACGGTGTCATCTTTTGTGAGATTGCCCTGTTTGATCTGGTCGATCAACGCCGCCATGACGGTCCCGGTGTAGTTAGGATCGGTCAGAATCGCTTCGGTCTTGGCCATCAGGTGAATGGCGTCGAGCGCTTCGGAGGTGGGTATTCCGTAGCCTTCACCTATGTATTGGTCGAGGATGGTCATGTCACCCGGTTCAAACGCCACGGCGAGCTTTGCCACACGGGCTGCGCCGGGGATCACATCGTAAAGATACGAGTCGATCGGCATGTCGTAGTTGACCATCACGCCGGTGATGTCCCAGTCCAACCCGAGGTTCTTGGCCGCCAGAGTTAGTCCGCCCGTGGAGCGGCCGCCGACGCCGATGATTTTGACTGTGTGGATCCCCATCTCTTCAAGTTGGCCAAGTAGTTCCAGCGCACCGTTCAGGTAGCCCAGGGTACCGACGATGGTCGGGAACTCGTGATCGACCCGGACGTACGGCTTGTAGCCCTCAGCCTCCAGTTTGCGGCCCAACTCACGTGCGTACTCTTCGGCCTTCGCCTGTTCGGACTCCTCTTCGTTCAGCAGATGGAGGTCCGCACCCAGAATCTTGTCTATGAGCAGATTACCCTGTATCTCCCGGCCGGCGGCAAATCGCAGGACGCAAGAGTATTTGATGCCGAACTTGTTGGCCGCCGCCGCAGT
This sequence comes from Dehalococcoidia bacterium, assembly GCA_014239685.1. Taxonomy (GTDB): domain Bacteria; phylum Chloroflexota; class Dehalococcoidia; order Lucifugimonadales; family Lucifugimonadaceae. The sequence goes on from JAAZYK010000128.1 coordinate 2,709, forward strand.
CATCCGGGCGTTGTTTGAGTGGTAATCCATCATATTGACGTAGGCGTCGTAGCCCTGCTCAACCAGATGCGCCAGCTCAAATTCGTAATGCCGAGCTTTGTTCCCACCCATCGCCAAACCCGTGGCATCATCACGCTTAATCAGAATGCGCGGGCCACCAAGCTCGGCGGTCAACCGATGCAACTCCTCGAGCGGCGTAGGCAGGTGGGCGATCTTGACCCGTGGAATGGCGGCGAGGTTCGCACGAAATGTCGCTCGGTCCATGGGTGGATTGGTGTTTTTGAAGCTAGGCATGGCGGATTGAAGACCCTCTGTCTTATCAAGAACTGTTTCCGAGCGATTTCATTTCAGGCCGGAGATTAGCACGAGACGGTCATCTTAAACTTGATTTCGGATCGGTTTTTTACGATCGCAACCCTGTCGGGTGGGCGACATCATTCGCTAAATTCTGCGTGGGTGCCGAGATCTGGCAAAAGAGGAAACTGAAGCGGATTCTAAATCGAGTTCGAGATGGAATAGGAATACGCATGGGCACAAAAATTAAGTCAGCCTCAATAACATTCTCTCGTCCAATGCGAGAGTAGACTGCCGTCAGTGCAGGCACGATAGGGAGGAACCTACCGGCGGATGGCAGACGAGTCTCAAGAATCAACCTCGAGAGTGGACCGAAATCAACCGATCCGCTTCGCTATGTTCGAGTCTTTGCGATTCCGTGACTTCCGCTTGATCTGGCTCGGCCAGACGAGCCACGCGCTCGCGTTATGGGCGCAGATGATCGCCCTCCCACTACTGGTCCTTGATATCACCGACAACAGCGCCGTCCAACTTGGGGGCGTCATGGCTGCCCGCACACTGCCCACGCTCGTCCTGGGCGTCTGGGCTGGGGTGATCGTCGATTGGTTTGACCGTCGCTCGATCCTGATCGCCACCAAATGGGGCGCTTTCCTTCTTGCGGTGCTGTTCGCCGTTTTGCTGATAGGCGGCTGGATGGAGTTGTGGATGGTGTACGCCTGGGTCGTCGCCAGGGGTTCAACACAGGCCTTCGATCAGCCAGCCCGATTCTCCATGGTTCCGACCATCCTGCCGCGTCACTTGATAACCAACGGCATGGCACTGCTGAGCTCCACCCAAAACGTGATGCGCATCGTCGGCGCAGCGGGCGCAGGGTTGGTCGCCGAGTTCGTCGGACTAACCGGGACCTTCATTCTTATCGCCGTCATCTACTTCTCCGGCGTTGTGGCAATCCACATGCTCCACGTTGCGGACCACGCTCGCCCTTCCAAGTCGGGGCTTCGGGCTATGACATCCGGTCTTGCAGAGGGCGCAACGTTTGCCATCAAGAAACCGGAAATTCGCGGCGTCCTGCTGATATCTCTTTTCTACTTCGCGTTCGGCATGTCGTACATGCAGGTATTTGCACCCCTGTTTGCTGTCGAGGTACTGGATATCGGACGTGGCGGCCTCGGAATGATGCTGTCTATTACCGGAGTCGGCGCGCTCGTAGCAGCCCTTTACGTCGCAAACAAACAACCGACAAGGCTCGGGCTTATCCTCCCACTTGATGTCGCCGCCTTCGGGGTCGCCTTGATCCTGTTCACCGGATCAACGTACCTGCCGGGGGCATGGGGTCTCGCAATCCCGATGGCCTTAATGCTCGCTATCGGCGCACTCCAGACGACGTTTATGTCACTCAGCCGATCTTTGATGGTTCAGGTGGCGCCTGACGAGATGCGGGGTCGAATCCTTTCATTTGTGTCCCTGGACAGGTCAATGATGGCATTCGGGGGTGCAGCAGGCGGATTTCTAGCAGGAACATACAGCGTACAGATCACACAGATCGCCTTCGGTATCGCGTGCGTTATGGGAGGCCTCCTGGTACTGGTGATGGCTCCAGGTTTCCGTGCATTTAATGGCCAGGGAGCCGCAAAGAGACGTTCACGTCGCACTGATGAGCCTGCGAAAATTCCTTCGTTGGAGCCACGGCCGCTGTCGAGGCCGACCCCGGGACCGGTGGGGGATGACGACTCTTAAACCACCTTGGAGAAGTTCCGAGTGTGGTCACTCAGCCCGGAGGCACGGGCTCCGGAGACTAAGCGCGCAACGGGCAGAATCGCTGGTAGCCTCATCTATCCGCAATCAACACGAATCCACTTGATTCACACTTTTGTGGCGCTCGCGCCCACGGAGACTAGATGCCAGACGACACGCAGTCCCGGTACCGACTACCCAAGAACGTTACTCCGACTCACTATGACCTGACGCTTGAACCGGACCTTGTGAACTTCACGTTCGCCGGTACCGAGGAGATCAGCATTTCGGTCTCTGAATCAACCGATGTGTTCGTCATAAACTCGATCGAGATCGAGATCGACGAGGCGTGGGTCTCGGAGTCAGACGGTTCACGCATCAACGTGTCCGGAATTGAGTACGACCAGGAGTTGCAACGAGCGACTCTTTCACTCGCATCCTCTGTTGCGCCCGGCGATCACACATTTCACGCCAGCTTCCGTGGTCTCTTAAACGACCAGCTTCACGGGTTCTACCGCTCCACGTTCAAAGACGACGCCGGAGTAGAGCACACGATTGCAACAACGCAGATGGAGTCGACCGACGCCCGTCGCGCATTCCCTTGCTGGGACGAGCCAGAGTTCAAGGCGTCTTTCGGTATTACGCTGATCGTGCCGGAAGATCAGTTCGCCATGTCCAACGGAGCTGAGATCTCTAACGAGCTCTCGGACGGAGTGCGGACGGTCAGGTTTGCCGACACAATGAAGATGTCTACTTACCTGGTCGCATTCATCGTCGGTCCGTTTGAAGCGACAGACCCTATCGACGTAAACGGCACGCCGCTCAGGATCATCTACCCGCGTGGCAAGGGCCACTTGACTGAGTACTCCCTGGAGGCCGGCAAACACGCGCTTTCGTTCTTCGAGAACTACTACGGTATCCCCTATCCGGGCGACAAGCTGGACATGGTCGCCGTTCCAGACTTCGCATTCGGAGCGATGGAGAATCTGGGGGCGATCACGTATCGAGAGGTACTGCTGCTGCTCGACAGGGACAGGGCAACACAGCCGGAGCTTCTCCGGGTAGCGGACGTCATCGCGCACG
>JAAZYK010000129.1 GCA_014239685.1 Dehalococcoidia bacterium
TGATGTCGTTGTCATTGGCGGAGGCGTGGCCGGACTCGGTGTCGCCTCGCTTCTTGCAGGATGGCGCCCTCGACTCGTCGGTCCAGTTCCCGATTCGCTATCGCATCCGTCCCTGGCGCCATTTGTGGAGGCAGCTCGAGACGACCTGATGGGTATGGATATGTCGGGTGTGGCGAAGATTCCGGTCAGTCCGTATGACACCTTTCGGCTGCTTCATCATCCGCAACGGGACTATAAAGGACTTGATGCTTACCCGATGCGCTGGGAGAAGCGGCCCCCGCTGGACTGGGCCCTATTCACGGATGGACCGCCGGGGGGATTATGGAACGATGTCCCGCGTAATCAGCTGACGCTGTCCCCGGCTCACTGGATGGAGTTATCGGCGTACCCGATAGCGCAGTTCTATGAGGACGTTGGGCTGAGCCGGGATCCTAACGATCTGGTTATAAAGCAAGACCTCGTGGCGTACTACCACGCGTTACCGGAGAAACTTGATCTGACATCTGGAATCCGGGAGGGTTGGACGATCACGGAGCTCACGTCCCATGATGCCGATGGTGGCCCGGGTTTCGAACTGAACGCCACGCGAAATAGCGATAATGAATCCCGGACTATCACGGCTAATTTTGTTATATACGCGGTTGGACCTCGGACGCTGAAACGCCGATTGGACGTGCTGGGTGAGTTCAACCAGCCCTATGTATCCCGGCATTACGATCACTGGGACGACTTCCCCGGGAAGCGAGTCATGGTGGTAGGCGGAGGTCGATCCGCCGATTGGGCGGCGACGGAACTAAATGACAACGGGCGCGACGTTATTTACGTCATGCGACAGCCAGAGGAACGGCACCTAAGGCTGATCGAGAACAGCCAGTACCTGCCGTATTACGTCCGACTTATGTCGATTTTGGGCGGGGAAGTGCCAACTATCGATACACACTACGAGACCCAAGTCACCTCGTTTGGAGATGACGGACTCGTGTCGATCAATTCCTCGGCGGGTAAAAAAACCGTGGAGGTAGACCACGTGGTTCTCGAGATAGGTGCTCAGCCCAATTTCCGGTTATTGGAGCCGTGGGGAGAGCTAAGCCTGTTCGAAGGTCGTGACGCCTACCGCCTACAAGTCCCGCAGTTGAAAGTACATCCTCACAACTTTGAGTCGATTGATATCCCTGGTTTATACCCAGCTGGATACCTCGCCGAAAACTTGGGAATATCAGTGCTTGGAATGCACGCGACATGCTTTCCTATAGTCGCCGATATCGAACGAAAGATCGCCGCCAGAACGGGAGCCTAATCTCCGGCTACCACTGAAGATCCGTCGGACTCCGTTGGGACATCGTTCATCGCACGATCCCAGTCTGGAATAAGAATGCGTTTCGTTGTCTCGAGCACCAGAATCGATGCCGCGCCCAGAAGGCTAAAGATCGCCGAGAGCACGATCGCCGTCGTGTATGAACCGGTCAAGTCGTAGGTGACTCCGGCCATCGCCGCTCCTAATGCCATGCCAAGGCCTGCGCCGGCAAGTTGCCATGCAAAAGTAACGTTCTGAGGCACCTGCCCAAAGTACTGACGGTTGATCACGGAAAACACGGAACCTTCGCCGCCGTATCCGATTCCGAATGCGAACGCGAACACGTAGAAAGCGAGGACGGTGTCGGCATTTAGTAGCAACAGGACCGTGACACCCTGGAGCAGGTACGACACGAACATGACGCCCTTGCTACCAATGCGGTCGCCGAGTATTGGCGTGCCGAATCGTGTTATCAAACTTACGGCGGACATTGTACTGAGCACGCCTGCAGCGGTGGTCGCTGAAAGGCCTTGAGACGTACCGTAAGGCACGATCATGACCAGAATGATGGCATGCCCGACGCAACCGAGGAAGTGGATATTGATCAGATTCCAGAACGCGTTGGTGTGCCTGATGAGGCCCTGGAACTCTTTGGCCTTGCCCACGAATTTCTTTCCGGACGTGACCTGCGGTAGATCTCCCAGCATCCATCCGTACGGTTTTGACCCTTGTTCATCCGGCGAATTACGAAACACAACGATCAGGCCCAGCATAATTGCCGTGCCGATTATTCCCGTTATCTGGAACGTTCCTTTCCATTCAACCGAGACGATCAAGTACGCCATCAACTGGACCATGATCGCCGGGCCAAGTCCCCATGAAACCATGACGAGCCCGGACCCGAGTCCGAGGTGGCGTCGGAACCACATCGCGACAGCCGGCATTACGGGAATCAGGAACAAGGCTTGTGCGACGCCAAGGGCCAGCCCATACCAGAGGTAAAGGTGCCAAAGTTGGGTCATCATCGATGTGCCCATCATCCCGATGAAGAACAGTAACGTCCCGGCAAGCATCGCCTTGCGGGCGCCGAATCGAACTCCAACGTAACCGGCCACGGGGGAGAAGACGGCAGTCACGACGGTGCTGGCTGAGTAGGCAAGTGAAACCGTGCCAGGGGTCCAACCGAACCCTTCAACTAGCGGGTCGATGAACACTCCGAAGGCCATACGGATGGAGCTTCCAACCATCTGTGCGACGACTGCGACGATGACTATTACCCATGCGTAGTGTCGCCAGGTGTGCCTGAAATAAGTTACGGGTGATAGCTGATCATCAGCGGTGGAGTGTCCGGAGCCGATCTCAGGAGCGCCGTTTTCCGTACTCAGTTCAGGTCTCCCTTTAATCCGATCGTCCCGTTGTTTACGGGAGATCCGATGTCTATTTAATGGAGCGGACAGAGAAAAAGAAACGAGCTCTCAATCCCCGTGGTCTCACCATCCGCCAGTGCTGCGGCATGTCCGTCCGGTGTGAAACCGGAATTTTCTATCGATCGCAAGGACCGAGCATCGACCTTAGCCGATACCGCCCATGCGCCGAAGTAGATGGCCAACACGACCGCCAACATGACTGACGAAAGCAACATTAAAAGGCCGCGTTGAAATCGCATACCGGTTCGCTGTGTTGGATGCGTCATTGAATTCGTCGGTTATCGAAAAGTCTTGGAATACTTCGGAACAGCAGGACGAAGTCTAACCCTAGCCCGGCTTGAATCACAGCAATATTAGGTTACTTGAACACCGGAACCGTAATGATCTGGTTGCACCGATCGACCAGGGTGGGCTTATTCAAGGGTCGCTACGCGGTGCGCTCCGATCCACTCCTCGTCCAGTGGACACCCAAGTCCCGGCGTTTCCGGTGCATTCAACGTCATGCGGTTGTTCAGTCCGTAGTGGTCGATTAGCCCGAACTGGTGGGCCTCCGCAGGCATCCACCATTCGTAATAGTCGCAGTTACCGATTGAGCATATGACGTGCAGGTTGGCAGCGTTAAGCGATGAGTTGCCCGCCGTCCCGATCTCGCAGTTTAAGCCGAAGGCCTCCGCCATGCCGGCGATCTTCCGCATGCCTGTGATTCCGTGTTTTCGCGCCGTAGCCCTGAGAATGCGGGGCGCCCCAAGGCGAATGTAGTGGGCAGGCTCTCGGAACAGGTAACCGGCTAAGTCGCTCATGGCAAGCGGCGTGTCGAGCCTGCGCGACAGCTCGACTACCGCATCGAAGTCGTCCCATGGCACCGGATCTTCGAACCAGTGAAACCCGTTGTCGTCCAACGCCCTTCCAACTGCCAATGCCTTTCGAAAGTCGTAGTTATTATTCGGGTCGAACATGAGCGTCATCTCGTTCCCTACTTGGTCCCGCACTGCACCTACCATCTTTACTGCATCAACCGTAGACAACATGCCCGGGTGGATCTTGTAAGCACGGAATCCGAGGTCTGCGATATCTCTGGCTTCGTCCACCCACCCGTTAGGCGTCTCATGACGCGGCGGGTATGTGGCGTACACATCGGTCTCATCACTTGCCGCTCCCATCATCCGGAACACCGGCATTCCGGCGGCCTTTCCAGCGAGATCCCACAGCGCAACGTCGACCGGTGCCCACGCCGGAAATGTGAGGCCGCGGCGGGCGCCAAGAATACCGAGCCGATTCCACAACCACTCTCGTTCGCTTGCGTCCTTCCCGAGTAATTCCGGTTTCAGCACCTTGAGAATCGGATCGAAAAGGCTCGCACCTCCGGACCTAAAATCTCCGACGAAGCATTGTCCTTCCACCCCTTGATCTGTCCTGATTCTCAATAGCCCCTGCGTCACTTCGCCCCCGAAACGTCCGAGATCAGATTCCAGGCCTGTTCCTCTGACCTCACGGCTGATGACATCGATAGTGATATCTGTGATTTTCAAGGCAATGGTCCTCTTATTACGCGTTGCCCGATGTCGGAATGGAACAGGCGAGGTGTGTGATAACGCCCGGTGCAGCCCGCTGGACAGCAACGGATGCTAACCTGCGGACGTATTGAAGGGGTTGGATATGCCGGATACGAGAGACAAAGACGACGGGCACCACAACGAGAATTGCAGTGATGCAAGTGGTCCCGTTGCCGGTGATGTCAGTGATGTAGGCCACGTCCTGTCGAAAGCCGCCATGGATATCGCTGGTCTTGGTACAGATCTACTCGGCGGACTCGCAGGCGCGCTCGACGGGTTGCTCGGTGGCCAGGGAGATGAGGAAACATCGAAGCGCCGGACTAACATCCATCCGTGGGATCTCCCACGAGAAACGCTAAACGATCCCTCTTCTGATGAGGCTGTGAACAAACCGGACGAATACGACGACGACCGGATCCACTAGTAAGCGTTTGCCTCTATTGGTGACGCCCGGGACATCTCATGCCATCTAACTCTGGAAATAATTCGAAGATGCCACCGATGGCTATAGCCGCTTTGGCACGCTTTGGCGAACGCCTCGACGACGAGCAGCGCGAATTGCTCATCAAGACGGCAGGCCAGTTTGAGGAGGCTGCCGAAGATCTGCGAAAGTGGGAACTCACCAACGGCGATGAGCCAGATACATCATTCAAGGCTATCGAAGGGCAGGATTCCTGATGGCGCCAGACCCACTTCTCGGCCTATCGATCGGCGAACTCGGGGGCAAAATTCGCTCTGGTGAAACCTCCCCAACTGCTCTCGCACAGGCAGCTATGGAAGCGCTGAACTCAGCTGGGCGTGAGTTGAACGCTGTCACAACGGTGATGGAAGAGCGGGCGATGCGCTCGGCGGGTCAGGCGGAAGCCGAGCTGGCAGTGGGGCACGATAGAGGGCCGCTACACGGAATTCCCTGGGGAGCAAAGGATCTGCTGGCGGCGGTGGGTGCGCCAACGACATGGGGGGCAACACCGTTCAGGGAGCAGGTTTTCGATTTCGATGCCACGGTGGTTAAAAAGCTGGAACAGGCCGGGGCCGTGCTCGTGGCAAAGCTAGCGATGGTGGAGCTGGCAGGCGGTATGGGGTACGAAGAACTGGACGCCGCGTGGACCGGTCCGGGACGTAACCCCTGGGATCACGATTCATGGGCTGGTGGTTCCTCTTCAGGTTCAGGAGCTGCTGTGGCGGCTCGATTGTTGCCTTTTGCCATCGGGTCCGAAACGTTTGGCTCCATCGTCACACCCGCTTCTTATTGCGGCATCTCCGGCTTACGTCCCACGTACGGGCGAGTAAGCCGCTTCGGTGCGATGGCACTGTCGTGGACACTGGATAAACTCGGACCACTGGCCCGTAGCGCTGAGGACTGCGGGCTCGTGCTGAACGCCATTGCAGGCCCAGACGAGAACGATCCCACTTCTGTCAATCGAACCTTCCATCACCCGGCAACGGAGGGCAGACGTGATGGCTTAAGGTTCGCGATTCCCGCCGATTGGAAAGAGGGCACCGATACGGGGATCGTTTACAACATAGAGTCATCTC
>JAAZYK010000012.1 GCA_014239685.1 Dehalococcoidia bacterium
CAGGAGAGACCACAAAGGGCAAAGCACTGGCGATCATGCATGTCGGTGCTATCAGTACCGAGAGCGCGGTCAAAGGTGCGAAGGCAGCCGCCGAATCCGGTTGCGCAGCGGTCTGCTGTGTACCGCCCTTTTTCTTCCGACCAAATGAGCGAGCGATCATAGACCACTACAAGGCAGTAGCGGACGCCGCCGATGGCCTACCATTATTCGCGTACAACCTTCCGCAGCTGACACAGGTCGAGTTCGTTCCGGACCTGATGGACGCCGTTATGGAAGAAGTGCCGAGTCTCAAGGGCCTCAAGCACTCCGCCGCAAACTTCGCCCTGATACGAGACTGGGCTGACCGAGGCCTCTCTTGCTTCTCTGGCTCCGGTCGGCTGCCGCTCCCGGCGCTCACCATGGGTGCAATCGGCACCGTCGACGCTCCACTTTCGCTGACCCCGTGGTTGTACACAGAGCTATACGACTCATACATGGCCGGCAACATGGAGCGGGCCCAGGAACTTCAGGACGAGGTCCAGAAGGTAGTCGACCTGGTCGTTATGTACGACGCCGCAGCCCACGTCTGCAAGGCCATACTCTCAGAACGGCTCGGTATTGACATGGGTGAGTCGATCCGACCCAACAATTACTTGACGGGTGGCGAAAAGGCCATTGTCCTCGCAGCCGCCCAAAAAGCCGGTGTCCTGGAAGCCCCGGTCGCAGCAACCGCCTAGATCAATCGCGGGCAGCCCTTAAATATGAGGTCCTCCCCACTTTCTATGAAGGAAAGATCTCTCGCGTCTGCAGAAACGCTGTGGGCACGAGCTCATAATTCGAACCAATTGTGGCATCCTGTGCCACCCTATGCCTAAACTTTTGTGCGCAATTCCGATAACCGAGCCTGACCCGGAATTAGCGGTTCTCCGATGGTTCACGTTGCTCGGGCAACTCTGTGCCGCAATCGACTACGACACCGCCGAGAGCATATTTTCGGATGACGTTGTGTCGTTCGGGACACGGGCCGATATCGTCACCGGCCTCGATAACCTCCGACGCAACCAGTGGGAGGGTATCTGGGGGAATATCACCGAGTTTACGGTCGCAACGGAGTCCGTACAGGGCTTTGGGAATCGAGAAGTCGCGTGGGGTGTAGCCACCTGGACATCTACCGGCTTCGACGAGGACCATAAACCCTTCCACCGGCCCGGCAGAGCAACCGTGACGCTGAAGCGCCGAGACGGCACATGGCTGGCCACGCACACTCACTTCTCCCTGAATCCGGGAACTCCATCAAAGACGTACGGTCCGGGCTAACTCAACACCTGCCCCTTCTCTCAGGGGGTGGGGTCGGGAAAAATTTAAAACGGTCCTTGTGCCAATCACAATGGAGTGACGATTGCTCACCGAAAAACAGCACAGCACCGGCGAAATGACCCTCAACTACGCCGAGGGTGACGACCAAGGCGATCCCATCGTCTTCATCCACGGCATTGGTGGCCGCTGGCAGCAGTGGTCGCAAGAAATCGGCCTCGTGTCGCACGCCTGGCACCCCTACTCCGTGGACCTGCGAGGCCACGGGAAATCTTCCAAAGCGGATACGGGATACAAGTTCGGTGACTACCCGCGCGACATCATCTCCCTGCTCGAAAATGAGATCGTAGGACCGGCGGTGCTGGTCGCCCACTCACTCGGCGCGGTTACCTCGATCGGTGTTGCGAGTAAACGACCGGACCTTGTGAGAGCGGTTGTCCTTGAAGATCCGCCCATTTTCGCCCACCAGCGCTTCGGCCGCAGCCGCAGAGCGGACGAGTTCGCTCAGATACAGGCGTTCGCTCTTAAAAACCTCAGCGCTTCCAAGTTAATGCCACTTGTCGCCGAAATGTATCCTGATCAAAATGCCGCCGAAGTGCGATTCCGGGCCGTCTCGTATAGCCGGTTAGATCCAAAGGTTTACGCGCCCACGCTGGATGGCTCCACAATGGACGGCTTCGACGCCGAGGCTAGCCTTTCAGCCATCGAATGTCCGGCATTGCTACTGCAGGCAGATCCGGCTATGGGTGCAGCCATGACAGACGATGAAGCTGAACGCGCCCAACGCCTGATTCCTAACTGCTCATTGGTACAGATGCAGGGAGTCGGGCACGGGATCCATAGAGGTGATCCCATCAACTTCCACAAGGTCATGTTCGACTTTCTGGCCACAATATAGGAGTTGGGTGCGAAGCCGACGTGAGGGTCTATACTTCACGCACTACAGACAGCGGACCTCCAAAGTTAGGGACTCATATGGTCACCACAACCCGATTCAAGAACGTCATCAACTCCGAAGAAGAGTTGAGGGAACAACTGGGCTGGCCTGCCGAGCGTGCCCGCGATAAGACGATCACGGCGCTTGACCAGCACTGCCGTGACATCATTGCCGCGTCCCCAATGGCATTTATTGCGACAACCAACGCCGACGGCACTGTCGACGTGTCTCCAAAGGGTGATCCCGCAGGCTTTGTAACCGTGTATGACGACAACACAATCGTGATACCTGACCGCCCTGGAAACCGACGCTTTGACGGGCTGACCAATGTCATCAGCAACCCTGGTATCGGCGTGATCTTCATCGTCCCTGGGATGCGCGAAACGCTCCGGGTCAACGGTACCGCCACCATTGTCAGGGACCCTGAGTTGTTGGAGTCCCTCGCAATGGACGGCAAACTGCCGTGGCTGGCGATCGTTATCGACGTCAAAGAAGCATTTATGCACTGTCCTAAGGCATTTCTCAGGTCCCACCTCTGGGACTCTGAAACGTGGCCGTCCCGGGACTCCCTGCCGTCAATGGCCTGTGTCCTGAACGATCACGCCCTTGGCGGAAAAGGCAACGTGGAAGAGATCCAAACCGACTTGACGGAACGTCACAAAACCCAGCTTTACTAACCGGACAAATTCAAAGGATATCTACCGGAACGGGGCGGGCGTCAGCCCGCCCCGTTCCGCGTCCATCATGCCGCCCCAATTCATCTCTAACAAATACGTAGCGCCCGTCATGTCACTGGCTTACGATGCCGGGCCCGATAACGGTTCCCCGGTGGTATTCCTCCACGGCCTCGGCGCTAGGCGTCAGGATTGGATGGCCATACTCCCGGCGTTTGCAGTCGGTCATCACGTATTCGCACCGGATCTGCGCGGGCACGGCGATTCCGGCCGCGTTCCCGGCGGATACAGGTTCAGCCAATATGCCGACGACATTGTGCCGTTTCTTCGGGATGTCGTCGCAGAGCCCGCGGCACTGGTCGGGCATTCGCTTGGAGGCGTTATTGCCACAGTGATCGCGGCCGACCATCCGGAACTGGTCTCGACCGTGGTCGCAGTAGATCCTCCCCTCTTTACCGGACGTCGTGCGCCAACCGGGAATTCTACGAGGTACCGTGAACGGTTCAAAAGGGCACAAGAGCTTGCCGCGTCTGACATGACTGAGATCGGTCTCTTTACGATGCTGCAAAAGCGGTCTCCGGATCGGCCTGTGTACATAACCAGGGCGCTCGCCCGAAACCTCGTCAAGCTCGACCCTGATGTTTTCACGCTGGCGCTTGAGGGTGGAAAGCAACTCGACTTTGACGTGGAGGATCTAGTTTCGCGACTGACTCGCCCGATGCTGTTGATGCTGGCTGACCAGACGAAAGGAGCGGCTACAACGGAGGAAGATGCAGCATGGGCCTCCGAGAAAAACTCGCTCATTTCACAACTGCTGGTAAGAGACGCGGCCCACGAGATTCACCATTCCCACCGCGCCGAGTTCATCAAAGCCGTAACAGACTTCATCGCCATTGACGACGAGGACTGACTTACGTCGGGACGGTGCGTTGTTCACGGTCTTGACCGCTGCTAAGCTTTTGCCTACCTCGACATTTATCACGGATCTGCATGCCGGAGCCTAAATTGGACTTCACTCTTATCGCTCACCGAGGCTACTCGTTTAGCGCGCCGGAAAATTCGTTCGAAGCCTTCGATATGGCTCTGGAACGAGGGTTCAACAACTTTGAACTGGACGCCCAGATCACGAAAGACGGACGGCTTGTCGTGTTCCATGACCAGACCGTCGACCGGGTGACCGATGGCAGTGGACAGGTCTCTGACCACACGCTTGAAGAGTTACGGGCCTTGAAGCTGATCGGTGGCTACGAGTTCGAGAGGGACTTTCCTGACGCCTACATCATGTCGTTAGATGAATTCTTGGGTCGCTACGTTGGTCGTGTACACCCACACCTTGAGCTCAAATCACGTGAAGCCGCGCTGCCGGCGATGGTTGCGGAGTCGCTGAAGCGCCACGGATGGCTTAACGTCGCTGACACAGGAACATTTGACGCTCCCGGCATCACGATATCGTCCTTCTGGGCCGATCAGTTGTATCGGTCCAAACTTCGGCTGCCAAATGTCCGCCACGGTTGGCTGATCAACGAACTCACCGAGGATACGGTGGACGCCTGCGTAAAGCTCGGGTTTGACTCGGTCTACCCCCGCGCCGGAACCGCCACGGAAGAGTCAGTGGGCCACGCTTATGATCGCGGTCTAACTGTACGGGGATGGGGCATCGATAATGACGACGACATGGCGCGAATTTACCGCTCGGGTGCAGGTGGCACGACCGTGAACTGGCCGGACGAGGCTGAAGCGTTTCTTCAAACGCTGGATGAGTAGTCATGACTACGGGTCCTTTTCCGCAAGAACGAAGGCCCAACAACTCGAGGGTTAAAGAGCGCCGATTGTAAGGGCGGCCAGTGGTTCGCCCTCGTCAATCCTTTTATAACCTCAGGACACGGCACTTTCCTCATTGGAACAGCACCTCCAGATAATCCCAGGGAAAACAAACAATGCCGACCTATGACACCGTAATCAAAGGGGGTCGCGTGCTAGACCCCGCCAACAAGACGGACGCCGTACTTGATGTTGGCATAAATCACGGGCGCATAGATTTAATGGGTGAAGGGCTGAAAGCGTCAGCTGGCGGCCGGACTATAAATGCCGCCGGGCGATGGATCATTCCGGGCCACATCGATACCCACGCCCACGTCTCATCGGCGGGCGAGGAGGCCAATGTTGACCGTGCCCTTGGCCTTGCCATGCTCGCCGAATCCGGAACGACGACATGCTTGGATCTGTTGGGCACACCTGAATCGCTGTCTGATGGCATACGTCGGCTGGGCGCCGGTATCAACGTGGCTGGTGTGATGGCTCTCATTCCGCACCTCACAATCCCAAAGGATGACCCACCGATAGCGATGATGCGAGACGTCGTTTCGGACGCGCTTACCCGTGGCGCGGTCGGTGTGAAAATGATCGGCGGATACCACCCGTTCACGCCTGAATCGACGGCCGGCGTGATCGAAGCCTCCAACGAACAGATGGCATGGGTGGCGTTTCACCTAGCCACCAAGGACAGCAGTAGCACGCTCGAAGGGCTCCGAGAGGTGCCCGATCTGCTCGGGGACGGTCGACTCCACGTAGCGCACGTGAACTCTTACTGCCGCGGCATGATACTCACCGCCGAGCAGGAGTGCAGAGAAGCCTTCGACATCCTAGAAAGCATTCGTGGCCAGGTCATAACGGAGGCATACTTGGCACAGATGAACGGCACGAACGGTCTTTGTGATGAAGACGGCAACATCGTCGCGAACGTGCCGCAGAACTGCCTCAACGCTCGTGGTTACCCGACGACAGAGGTCGGAATGCGACAAGCGCTCCTCGACGGTTACGGATATGCACAGACCGTACGGGACGGACGAGTTGTGCTGGTAACCGGACAGGAAGCGGTTGATATCTGGGAGGCAGCCAACACAGCGGCCAGTCTCAGCTTCCCGGTTAACCCGGCATCGTCTGCATTTACACTTGCCACTGAGCAGTACGAACCCTCCGATAATGGATCGCCCGAGGACGCAGAGTTCCGCATCGACGCTGTTAGCACCGACGGAGGCGCAATCCCGCGGAACGTGGCCATCGAACGCACTATCGCGCTAGTCAACTTCGGCGCGCTCACCCCGCTTAACGCTGTTCGGAAGCTGTCGTATAACCCATCAAGAATGCTTGGCTTGCTGAACAAAGGGCACTTCTCTGAAGGCGCCGACGCAGACATCACTATTATCGACCCCGACTCCGGGCTGGCGACGATGTCTCTGGTCGCTGGAGAGGTGATCATGGAAAATGGCAAGTCGATCGCATCGGGCGGCGCATGGATTGTCACCGAGGCGGGCGAGGAGGCAGCAAAATCCAGCGGTCTTAAGTATGACCTCGTAGACTTGGAGGTATCCCAGCTATACGCAGATTGGCGCTAGCCTGCACCCCGAACCCGAACGACGCGTCTGTGTCGGAAGGGCCGATCCACAAACACCGGCCAATGCCATCACAACGTCATTGCATCATGCTCATGATGACCAAGCAACCGAGTCAATCGACGCACCGCCAAGCTCGGATCTAATCCGCCTCGAGCGCCTTCATCCCGGCGTTCAGGGTCTCCACAATCTTGTCCACGTCGTAGACACATCCGTTCCAGGTACCGCCGCTAGCGTGCTGCAGCGCCGCCCATAGACGGCTGTCGTCCGGCATACCGGGATGCGCGGTCAGGTCTCCAGGGTCGCCACGTCGGGCCAGCTCTTCGGCGCCCCAGTCAGAGTCATGCTCCTCGTCCCCGTGTCCGACAAGGTCGACACTGCCTTCGAGTTTGATCTGGTCCACCTCGATGTGGATGATGTCGCCGTTCTGAACTCGTCCAATGGGACCGCCTGCAAGTGCCTCAGGACCGACGTGTCCAATACATGCGCCTGTCGAGACGCCGGAGAACCGTGCGTCCGTGATCAGGGCGATCTCCTTGCCGTATGACAGATATTTCAAAGCTACTGTGACCTGAAAGACTTCTTCCATTCCGGTCCCAAGCGGTCCGCCACAGGTCATCACGATGATCTCGCCCGGCTTCACCCGGTCATCGCCCCGAGACTTGATCGCGCGGATGGTCTCGAACTCACTCCGGAATACGCGCGCATGACCGGTCTTGCGGTACACCCCGTCGTCATCAACGACCGAGGGGTCGATTGCCGTGCTTTTGATCACTGAGCCTTCTGGTGCGATGTTCCCCTTCGGGAACGTCACTGTGCTGGTCAGTCCTTTCGAACGTGCGCGATCCGGGTCCATAATCACGTTGTCGGGGTCGATTCCATCGGCGCTTGTCAGCCTTTTCCTTAGGGCGATCCGGCGTTCCGAGTCCTCCCACCAGTCGAGCGTCTCGCCAAGCGTTTGGCCGGACGCCGTCAAAGCGTCCGTGTGAAGTAGCCCCATACGGCGCAAATGGAGCATTACCTCCGGCACACCTCCGGCGGCGAAAAGCTGCACCGTCGGGTGCATCACCGGGCCATTCGGAAGAACATCAACGATGCGGGGCACTTGAAGGTTCAAACGATGCCAATCGTCGACCGTCATCATCTTTCGACCGGCGGCGTGTGCGATCGCGGGCAAGTGGAGGATCAGATTTGTCGATCCACCGCATGCAGCGTGTACCACCATAGCGTTCTCGAAAGCGTCGTCCGTAAGGATGTCCGCCGAAGTCACACCATGCTTCTCAAGCTGGACCAGCGCCGCCGCTCCTCGTCGTGCGTTGTCCAGCCAGATGTCCTGCCCGGAAGGCGCGAGGGCCGAGTGCGTGACGGCCAGGCCCAGCGCCTCCGCGATCACCTGTGACGTGCCAGCGGTTCCGAGGAACTGGCAGCCACCTCCAGGCGTTCCGCAGGCGTGGCAACCGAGCGATGCGGCATCGACAAGGCTAAGTTCACCCTGGGCGTGGCGTGCGCCTATCGACTGTATCTCCGCCGCGTTTTCGCCGTGGGTCGGCGGTAGAGTCACCCCGCCTGGAACGAGTACGGACGGACGGTCGCGCAGCCCCGCCATCGCCATCATCATCGCCGGCAAACCCTTGTCACATGTGGCCACGCCCAGCACGCCTTTGGTGGTGGGTACCGATCGCGCCAACCGCCTGAAAACAGTAGCCGCATCGTTGCGATAGGGCAGAGAATCGAGCATTCCGGTCGTGCCCTGTGTGCGACCGTCACACGGGTCCGAGCAGTATGCGGCGAAAGGTAATGCGCCCAGTTCGCGCAGTTCATCGGCTGCTTCGGAGATGAGCAATCCGAGTTCGTAGTGGCCCGTGTGTATCCCGAGGGCAAGCGGCTTGCCGTCCGGTCCGCGCATCCCGCCGAGGGTGCTTAGGATCATGAACTGCGTTCGAAGTAACTCGTCCGGGTTCCAGCCCATCCCCGCGTTCTGCGTCATGCCGAAAATGTTACCGCTGGGCTCCTCGATCAGCATTTCGCTCGTAACTGGAAGGCTGCCGAGTGGGCCGTCTGCGGACAAATCAATGTCCCACATGCCGGTGTTGGTGGTCTCACCAAGGATACGCGTTTGTCCGGAATCCGACGCCTGGTCGTTGCTCGTGGTGGTCATGGAATATCCATTCACTCAAATGTTTCTGGCAGGTGTTGCCGGTGTTGCCAGATGTTGCGAGGTCGTTTTAGGCCAAAGTGTTTTCAGGAAATAAGTGGACCGAGGGTAAGCGACTAACGCCGTAATCGCCACACTCGTTAACTCACACCGCCCGATATTTGAGACAGCGCTGTATGTTGCCGCGATCCCGTCAGGCGATGATGCTGATCGAGAACGTGAGATTAACTAACGGCGCACTGGTTTCCCCGTACTAGCTCGTCACAGACAAGACGTGACGCGCTAGTACGGTGCGGGCGATATCGCCCTTGGGAAACAATATTTAGGAACGGTATCCTCTCGTGAGGGCGTAGAAATTAACAAGGATTTCAAGAAATCGATCAGTAACTGCGCTGCAAGCGGCAATTAGCGGGCGTAAACTCCCCGTCGGAGTCAAACGTAAAAACGCGTGGTAGATTCCGGATGTATCATCGACTGATTAGATCTTTCAGGGATCTGATTACCCCGGGCTATGTTGAGGCATGGACCCAGAGAAATTGGCATATTGCGCAGGGCGTGATCAGGGCGTCCGATATTTGAGAGGCTTGAAACGGCCAGTAAAGCGAAACCCAATCAAAACCTAGCGAGCGTGTCCGGGAGACCCGACCGACGTAAGATCCCTCCCCCCTCGCAGTCTGCCAGCGTTCTCTGGCGGTTGGCCAAACTCACTACATCAACAAGCCCGTGGCTACTGATATACGGGATACTTGCGATCCTCGGTACGTCTATCTTCTTTGTGTTGATCCCGGTGCTACTTGGTAACGCCATTGACGAGGCAATATCGCTCGTCGATTCTGGTACCAACACCGATGCGGCCCGGTCTGCGCTACTGGATGCCGCCCTAGTCATCATCGCTGTAAGTGTGCTCCGCGGTGTTTTCGCTTACGGACAGATGTATGCAGGTGAGGTGCTCGGACAGAAACTGGCCACGGCTCTCCGGAATCAGTACTACGAGAAACTCCAACGGCTGAGCTTCTCGTTCCACGACAGCGCCCACACCGGGAACCTTATGTCACGGGGTATTTCGGACATCGACGGTGTTCGCATGTTCCCCCACACCGGTATGTTGCGCGTCCTCTACCTGATCCTTCTCATTGCGGGTAGCGCCTACTTGATGTTGACGTTGGATTGGCAACTGGGCCTGCTCACGCTCTCGTTCGTTCCGATAGTTGCATTCCAGGGGACGATCATGCGGCTCCGGTCTCGGAACATCTGGATCCAGATCCAGGAGCAGATGGGCATCGTAAATACCGCGCTCCAGGAAAATTTGGGTGGTGTTCGCGTGGTCAGGTCATTTGCTGGCCAGCAACACGAAGAGGACAAGTTCAAATCGTCGTCTGAAGAGGTCAGAGGGATGATGGACCGGGCGGCCGAGATTAGAGCATCGAACGGCAGCTTCATGTCTTTCTCATTGCTCGTCGCATATTCGGTCTTGCTCTGGTTCGGCGGTTCCAAGGTCATTAATGATGAAATGACCATTGGAGATCTGACAAGGTTCTTGACCTTCCTCGGGCTTCTCCAGATGCCCATCAGGATGCTTCCTATGCTTATCAATTCATGGGCACGTGCATCCTCAGGTGGCTCACGGTTGTTCGAACTTCTTGATCTTGAACTGCCAATCCGAAACAACCCGAATGCACAACCGTTGAAGATCACAGAAGGTGTGCTGCGTTACGAGGACGTTTCTTTCTCATACGATGACATGCCCGTCATAAAGAACATCAGTTTTGAAGCCCGCCCCGGACATACCATCGGCATCGTCGGTCCACCCGGAAGCGGAAAGACCACCATCGCCCAGCTTGCTCCACGCCACTACAACGTGGACTCGGGACGGATCACGATAGACGGACAGGACATTAACGGCGTGACGTTGGAGTCTCTCCGGCAGCGCGTTCGACTTGTCCAGCAAGACACCTTCCTGTTCAGGGATACGGTCAGCGACAACATCGCGTATGGCGAGCCTGACGCAGAAGAAAGCCGGATCATTGATTCGGCTGAGGACGCCAAGCTCCACCAGCACATTTCGGGTATGGCAGAAGGCTACGACTCGATGGTAGGTGAGCGTGGTGTTTCGCTATCTGGTGGCCAGCGTCAGCGCATGGCTATTGCCCGAGCAATTGTGTTGCAGCCCAAGGTGTTCATCTTTGACGACTCAACTTCTGCTATCGACGCCGCAACTGAGCGGTTGATCCGAGAGCAGATCGATCGGCGTGCGGCGGACGCCACCACCATCATCATCGCCCACCGCTTGAGCACACTGCTAAGCGCGGACGAAATCCTGGTGATCGACGAGGGAAGTATCATCGAGCGCGGTTCGCACGAGGAGCTTCTTGAATTCGGTGGACGGTACCGAGAGATGCATGACTTGCAGGTGCGCCCGACTGATGATTTAAGCGGTGACTGGATATCAGTGGACGACGCACCAGAGCCGACGGGTGCCGACGACTAATGGCCTCTGACGTTAACTCCGGAAAGCGGGTCCGCAAGTCCACCCTCATGGGAGAGGGGAAGCGTCTACCTCCGGGTCAGTACCTGGACATGGACGATGTATTTGGACCGACGTTTGACGGGGAGGTGTTCAAGCGCTTCCTCGGATTTGTTACGCCTTACAAAAAGAAGGTTGTCCTCAGCCTGATCGCCGTCTTGGCGTTCAGCCTTTCGACGCTTGCCGTTCCGCTGGTCGTTCAGTACGCCGTGGACAACGCACTTGATAGCGGCGGGAGTCGAACCGAACTTTTATTGGTGACCGGCGTGCTGCTGGTAGTGGCGATAATTAACTGGGGCTCTAATCACATCCAGCAGGTTGTGGTTGGACACATGTCGAACGCGATGCTGTTCGATATCCGCCGCGCTATGTTCCATCACCTCCAACGCGTTGGCCTGTCCTTCTCAGACAAGACTGAGGTGGGGGCGGTTATGTCACGGACTCAGGGCGATACCGGCGCCCTCCAGGAGTTCATGGAGACGATGGTTCAGGCTCTTGGCGACATCGCCATTCTGATCGGGATCGTCTTAGTCCTACTTATCCTTGATGTGCGCTTGGCGCTATTGGTGCTGACCGTTATCCCGGTCATGCTGGGTGTCAGGCTTATATGGCTGCCGCGTGCCCGTAAACGTTTCCTGTATGCCCGAATAACTCAGTCCATCTGTAACGGTGCGCTAGGACAGAACGTGAACGGCGTTCGCGTGGTTCAAGGGATGCGTCGCGAGCCGGTAAACCTTGTCCGATACCAGGGCCTGACTTCAAACAACCTCCGGGCGGCCACAATGGCCGCCCAATTCAGCGCCATACTGATGCCGATAGTGGAGTTGCTGACCGGGGTCGCGTGGGCGATTGTCATCGTGGTTGGCGGGCTATTCGTCTTGGATGGCGACATGAGCATCGGCACGATGATCGCATTCTTGATGCTCGTGCGACAGTTCTTCGACCCGATCCGAAACCTGACCATGCACTACAACGTTCTGCAACGGGCGATGGCGGCAGGAGAACGGATTTTCGAGCTCTTGGACATCCCGACCGAGGTCGAGGACAAAGACGGAGCGGCTGATCTGGAGGAGATAGACGGATCTATCGAGTTCGATCACGTCACATTTGGATACAACCCGGAGCACCCGGTGTTGCACGATGTCTCGTTCACCGTGAAGCCGGGTGAGGTGATTGCGCTTGTCGGGCCTACAGGCTCCGGCAAGACGAGCATCACGGCGCTTACACACCGTTTTTACGACGTCCAGAAAGGCACCGTAAAAGTGGGAGGGCACGACGTCCGTGACATCACTCAGGAAACCCTGGGACACCACGTCGGCATGGTGCTACAAGAGCCGTTCCTGTTCTCCGAATCAGTACACGACAATATTCAGTACAACACCGCCGGAATAACCCGTGAGCGTGTGATCGAGGCCGCCAGAACGGTTGGCGCCCACGATTTCATTTCAAAACTTAAGGACGGCTACGACACGATCCTTGAGGAGCGCGGCTCAAACCTGTCGATAGGACAGCGCCAGCTCATCAGTTTTGCCCGGGCGATTGTGGCAGACACCGAGATTCTGGTTCTGGATGAAGCTACCGCCAGTATCGACAGCTACACGGAGCTAATGATCCAGAAAGCGCTCGCTAAATTGCTTGAGGGCAGGACCGGCGTAATGATCGCCCATCGTTTGGCGACTATCCGCGGTGCGGACCGGATCATCGTTCTGCAGGACGGTCGGATCGTCGAGATGGGCAATCATGACGAATTGATGGCGGAGAACGGCCTGTACTTCAAGCTCTACTCGCTGAACTACTCGTCATTCGACGACATCCCGGAAGATGTAGTCCAAGAAATCGCCGCGTCTGTAGCAGGCGAATCCAACCGGTAAGAGACCAAGCTTAGCTGGCGCAGCCCGCTAGATAAGTGTCCCCTGCGCTGAACCGCCTCTTTCGGGCGGGACGCCAGCGTGTACCGAGCCCTCAGAGGTCACTCTGCGTCCTCCGGGGGTGCGGATGATGAAGCCCAGCTTGAGGAGGAACGGCTCTACGACGTCCTCCAGCGTTTGCGTCTCCTCGTTCACCGTCGCCGCTATTGCGGCGATGCCCGCCGGTCCGCCACGGTACTGGTGCGCAAGGGTTGTCAGATACAGTCGGTCCAGCCGGTCCAGCCCCATTTCATCGACGCCCTCCATATCCAGCGCCGCGGCGGCAACATCACGATTAAGTCGGCCATCCGCCTCCACCTGTGCAAAGTCACGAACACGTCGTAGTAGCCGGTTCGCCACACGGGGCGTGCCACGGGAACGACGTGCGATCTCCGCTGCGCCCTCTTCATTCGCCTCAACGTCCAGTATCCCGGCTGAACGTTTGACCACAGAGGTCAACTCTTCATCCGAGTAGTACTCCATGTGATAGACCATGCCGAAGCGGTCTCTTAAGGGAGAACTCAGCAGACCTGCACGGGTTGTTGCTCCCACCAGCGTGAACGGCTGTAGCGGGAAGCTGAGCGTCTTCGCATATGCGCCGGCTCCTGTAACGAAGTCGACTCGATAGTCTTCCATCGCCGAGTACAAATACTCTTCGACTGCGCTGGAAAGTCGGTGGATCTCGTCGATGAACAGGACGGCCCCTGCTTCAAGATTTGATAGAAGACCCACCATGTCCGCCGGACGCTCAAGCGCCGGACCGGACGTGTGTTCCAGCCGAACGTTCATTTCACGGGCGATGATGTGGGCGAGCGTCGTTTTGCCCAGTCCGGGAGGTCCATGGAATAGAACGTGGTCGACCGGTTCGCCCCGATTTATCGCCGCCTTAACGGCGATTTTGAGGCTGTGCATGACGTTGCGCTGGCCGACATACTCATCAAAATCGCGCGGCCTTAGCCGGAGAATCGCCTGATCTTCAGACCCGGCTCTCTCCCCGGCCACGCCCCTTAATTCGGCGTCCGCAGCCTGTTTGGCCTCATCCTCCGGGCCGTTGCCTTCGTCACCGCCAAGGGTGACCTTTTCTCTCGCCAGGGCTTCTTACCTCTTTGGAGAATTGGGGAGGTTTCGTATCGACTTTGGTACCGGTGCCTCGCTAGCCAACGACCGCCTGCGCTTTAAAAATCTCTCGGATCAACTCTTCCGGCGCATCGGCCAGTTCCGGGTTCGCCTGAAGCGCTTCATCCACGTCACGCTCCGCCTCCGGCTGTCGATACCCAAGGTTCACCAGAACTTCGATCGCCTCGTCCCGGCCACCTCCACCTCCTACGGCGGGCTTGGCCGGCGCATCGTCGTAACCTTCATCCCTGAGCATTGCGGTCTCGACTACCTTGCCCTTGAGGGTGGCGATCATTTTTTGCGCGGCGCGGGCGCCGATGCCGGGCATTCGCTGAAGTACCCGGAGATCCTCGGCCTCGATAGCCTGGGCGATGGTGGAGACGGAGAAGATCATGGCCTTGGCGGCTCTGACCGGACCCAGGCCTTCTACCTGGATCAACTGCTCAAAAAATGCGCGTTCATGACCACGCTGAAAACCCACGAGGATCGGCTTTGGCTGACGATCTGTGACGTGGTAGTACACCTCAAGCCCCAGTTCGTCACCGACGATAACTGGGCGGGCGGAAAGCGCGCTCATCACGAACTGGGGCACGACAATCTGATAGCCAACCCCGCTGGCATTTATTACGACGGTCTCTGTAGACCTGTCGAAGCGATGGACTTTACCCTCGATGTAGCTGATCAAATTTTTGGCCCTGCTATTCCAACACCCGGTTTAAGGAACCCGGTGAGTGGACTGTTGTCGGTCAAATAACTTTTGCCACCGGACTATCGGACATCATGGCATGGCAAATGGCCAGGGAGAACGCATCAGCCACGTGTTCGTTGTCCAGTCCCGTCAGTCTGAGGTGGACGGCGACCGCCCGTTGCACCTGTTCTTTATCGGCGCGCCCGGAGCCGGTGACCAGGTTCTTGGCCTGTGTCGGCTGGTAGTGGAATACCGGGATACCTGCCTCGCCCGCAGCCAGGACCACCACGCCACGGGCATGTCCCATGATGATCGCTGTCTTCAAGTTGCGATACCGCGAATGAAGGTCTTCGACCGCCATGACGTTGGGCTTGTGCTCTTCGATGACCTCTTTGATATCCCGGTATATCGCAGCAAGTCTGAACTCCAGCGCATCTGAGGCCTTTGTCTTTGAGACCCCGCCCTCAACGGCGACAGTCGACCGGCCATTTACATCGATAACGCCGTATCCGGTGTTAACAAGCCCAGGGTCGACGCCGATGATTCGCATGTTGAGGTGCCTGAAATATGCCGAACGATTTCCCGAACGACTACAAGGAAGGAAGTCTCCGCAGTAACGGCGGACTCCGCAATAATCCGATTTGCCCGCGTTGGGTGTCAACGCGCTGGCGTCGCCCGTGATGTGTTCTGGCGGGCTATGATCTTGGCCGCAAACAGATAAACGGGCCGCTCTCTCTGGCAAGAACGGCCTTCCGACGTTTCATATCGGGCTCTTAGTAGGCTTCAAATATTTGGGCCCGCCCGACGAATAAGAAGAAGAGGAAATATGGCCGAACCGGAATCAATAATGGTGGTCACCCCGCACCCGGACGACTCAGAGTCGGCCGCAGGCGGGACGATCGCTAAATGGTGCGCCGAGGGTAAAAAAGTGACCCTCGTCGTCTGCACAAATGGCGACAAGGGATCTAGCGACCGGTCGGTAATACCGGCGGAACTCGCAGAACTTCGGGAGAAAGAAACGCTGGAGGCCGCTCGTGTTTACGGCCTCGCCGGTGTTGAGTTCCTCCGTTTTCCCGACCAGGCGCTCGACGATACCGACGAGTTTCGGGAACGACTTGTATGGGCAATCCGGACGTACAAGCCGGACTTGTTGATGTGCATCGATCCCGGCCGGCCGTACATCCGGCACCGTGATCATTACTACTCCGGCAGGGTTACGCTGGATGCCGTTTTTCCGTACTCACGGGACCATCTGGCCTATCCTCAACACTTGGAGGCCGGTCTGGAGCCACACAAGATCGAAGAGATCTGGCTGTTCAGACCACAGGAGCCGAACATGTACGTGGACGTCACGGACTACTTTGAGACACGCCAGAACGCCCTTCACTCACATTTCAGCCAGGTCGGAGCACGGAGCGAAGAGCGAGACGAACGCTCTCGCAAGCGACTCGCCGAGACCGGCGAGGAGAACGGTATGGAACTCGCCGAGTCGTTCATGAAGATTGAGATGTTCAGATAGATAAACCCCGATCAAACCCAGATGCAGGAACCAGGCCATGCAACCCTTCTACACGGAACAACAGGAACTGCTCAGGAACACCGTTGCCGGGTTCGCCGCCAACGAGGTTGCTCCACGTGCCGTTGAGGTAGATAGCGAGGAAAAGTTTCCGAGACGTCAGATGGAGGGCCTTGGAGAACTGGGCCTACTGGGTTTAAGCATCGCTGAGGAAGCCGGTGGTGGGGGTGGCGGCTACAAAGACCTGATGGTGGTGCTTGAAGAGATCGCAGCCGTCTGCGGTTCCACGAGCACCGTACTCGCTACGCACATATCGCTTTCGGCCCAGACAATCGCCAAATCAGCTAACGAAGGTCAACTTCGACGTTGGATCCCTGACATGGCGGCTGGCAAACGTATCGGTGCCTTCGCTCTCACGGAGCCAGGAACAGGCTCAGACGCTCTGATGCTGTCCACCACGGCGGTCCAGGACGGCGACGACTACGTTTTGAACGGCACAAAGCACTTCATCACGAACGCCGAAGCCGCCGAAATATTCGTTGTGTTCGTGACACACGATAAGGCGCTGCGATACAAGGGCATCAGCGCACTGGTCGTTGAGCGGGACACGCCCGGGTTCAGCATTGTTCCGCAACACGGAAAGATGGGGATGCGCGGTTCTTCCACGGCGGAACTGATATTCGATGAATGTCGCGTACCGGTCGTCAATCGACTTGGAGAAGAAGGTCAGGGTTACTCGATAGCCCTCAAGACGCTCGACTCAAGCCGTGTCTCGATAGCGGCGCAGTGCATCGGACTGGCGCGTGGCGCGCTGGATGCTGCGACGACTTATGCAACGCAACGTGTGGCGTTCGGCGGTCCTATCTCCGAGAAGCAGGCGGTCGCCTTCATGCTTGCCGACATGGCGACGGAGGTGGACGCTGCACGCCTCATGACCTACCGGGCGGCCGCTCTTGTGGACGAAGGTTTGCCACACGGGGTCGAATCGGCGATGGCGAAGCTATACGCCTCGGAGTCTGCGGGACGAGTTGCGCACAAGGCGCTACAGATTCACGGAGGTACTGGATACTTTCAGCCGTCAATCGTGGAACGAATCTACCGCGATCAGCGGGTAACTGAAATATATGAAGGCACATCCGAGATTCAGCGTCTGGTCATATCCAGAGCTTTGATAGATGGGGCAAACTCTTGAAACGGATCAGGGCCTCGTCAAAGGCGCCTTCAACTTCAACAAGACGCGCGTAACCAGTTGTCCACCCCCCCTTCCCGGCTCAAGCTCCTAGTTTTCTTGCGCCCCCGAAGACGTAGCGCGATAATTTCCCAGTTAATTTGATTTCAACGTCTATGTGATCGTGTTCGTGTGAGTAAAAACGATCGCTTAGATAACGCCGACTCCGGCGCAGCGAATTGGGACACTTCCCCGATGTTGCCGGATGTTCAAAGGTAAATTAGACCTACTAACCTCATGATCTACAACGTCGCGGCACTCCTATCTGGAGAACTTGGAGCCAGTCGTGCCTATTCGATCGAAGATGAGACCGTTATCCATGAAGACGGCGATTTTCATGGAATTTCTGGCATCTTCAAGCTCACTCGAACGGATCGAGGAATATTACTCAGAGGCGAAGCTACCGGCGCAACCGTAAAAGAATGCGCTCGATGTTTGGAAACTGCGGTCGTGGTTCTAACCACCGCTATCGAGGATGAATACTTTCCCGTTAACGGAGACCTTGGCCCCGGATCATCGCTCTTGCGGCAGGAGGTCGTGGAGGAAGAAGAAATACCGGAATTCTGGATAGATGAATCCAACGACTTAGACTCATCTGAGGCGATCAGGCAAGGATTCGTATCTGAGACACCAATGGTGCCTCTCTGCCGGAAAGACTGTGCCGGAATCTGTCCGGAATGCGGCACATACCGAAATACCAAGCCATGCGAGTGCGATACAAGGGTTATCGATCCCCGTCTCGCCGGGCTACTGAACCTGAATATCTAGTAAAAACTTGTAATAGGGCCATAACGCACCAATTTCGCAACGCACGTACCTTGCGTATCGGAATGGGTGAGACGAGACTCCCATCTCGGATCGGTCCACTGGAGAATCTGAAAACATGGCCCCTCTTCCAAAGAAAAAACATTCCCGTGCCCGGAAGGGTGGGCGCGCTGCACACCACTTCCTGTCCAAGGGAGCACTCTCCCTCTGCCAGCAGTGCAGGTCGGTCAAGTTGCCGCACCGGGTTTGCCCGACGTGTGGTTACTACAAGGGCCGCTCCGTTGTGGATGTTCAGGACCCGGGGGTTCAGGTTGCAGAAACTGATGAACACGCAGGACACAATCACTAGGTCCTTACAACCACCTGATCAGCATTAGCAGGAGCAGCTAAAACCTGATGTCACCAGCTTCCCAGACCGCAAAGGTCGCCTATCTTTTCCCCGGCCAGGGTTCACAAAGCGTTGGGATGGGCAAAGACTTGTATGACGGCTCGCAAGCCGCAAAAGCGGTCTTTGACGAGATAGATGACAGCCTCGGGCGATCGCTAACCTCGATCATGTTCGAAGGACCCCAGGAAGAACTGACGAAGACAGAGAACGCCCAGCCCGCCATCACTGCCGTCTCACTAGCAGCCTACAAGGCGCTGGAAGAGGCAATGGGCAGCGCACCAACCGTATCGATGGTCGCTGGCCACAGTCTTGGTGAGTACAGTTCACTTCATGTCGCAGGCGCATTGAGCGTCGCAGACACCGCTCGGCTTGTTGTTGAGCGCGGACGCTTGATGCAGCACGCATGCGACGAGCGACCCGGTGGAATGGCTGCCCTTCTAGGCATCGACGAACTTTCCGTCGAAGAGATCTGCCGTGAGACCGGCACATACATCTCAAATATCAACACCGATGAGCAGATCATTGTTTCTGGTGACCACATGTCACTCGCCAAGGCGATCGACCTTGCGGCCGCCCGTGGCGCACGGAAATGCGTTCCGCTTCCTGTTGGTGGTGCATTCCACTCGGGCCTCATGGAGCCGGCCCGCTCCGGCCTCATGGAAGTGATTGACTCGCTCGACTGGCACGACCCCACGGTCCCGGTGATCGCAAACTGCAACGCCCGTTCCCTCACGACCGCTGCGGAGATCAAAGAAGAACTGGGCATGCAGATCATGTCCTGCGTTCGCTGGTCTGACTCCATACGATTCATGCTCGCCGATGGTGTGCGTGACTTCGTTGAGGTTGGCCAGGGCAAGGTTCTCGCCAGCATGATGAGGCGTATTGATCGCGATGCCACCATCTCAAACATATCGGACATGGAGTCCGTGGTAGCGCTCGCCAGCTAAAAGTTTGGCAGGAAGCGCCGATTTCAAGCATCGAGTAACGAGGTTGCCTTGGCCGGCGCGCCCCAGAACCCGAGAAGACCAAAGACTCCCGTACCTCAGGGAAATTTTGCCGCGGACTCGGATGAAGTTGCACCGCGATACGACTCACGCGGCGACGAAATTCCGCCACCGGAGCCACCGCCCGAGATACTTTCTCCGCAGACGCCCGGTCTCATCCACATGGATCCAGACTCCGAGACGGAGTCACCGGCGCCATCAGGACGCCGTGCTGCACGCGCAGCGGCCACACAGGCCCTGTACGAGGCGGACAGCATTGGGCACCCCGCTGGTCTGGCCCTACGTCAAATAGCGGAACGTGACGGTCTCGCAGATGATCTTCTGGAATTCGCGACGACATTGGTCGAATCGGTGGAGGCCAATCGCCTGACCCTGGATGACCGTATCGCGGTTCTGGCTCCAGCCCGTCCCGTCGCCCGTATAGACCGGGTAGATCGCATAATCCTTCGACTCGCGCTGGCAGAATTGTCTTTTGAATGGGATGATCAAGCGCCGCCTGCGGTGATTGCCAACGAAGCCGTGGAGATCGCAAAACTTTACGGTTCGGAGACTTCGCCGCGGTTCATTAACGGTGTACTCGGGACGGTGCTAGGATAGTTCGCCGTCGGATCAAGGCGATAAATACTTGACCTCACGCTGGGGCTCGCCAATAGTGTGTGCTCAGCAATTAGAGAATAGAACCGATCACACGGCAAATATCGACAACGAACTAACTACTGATACGGAGGTCGCGAATGGCGACGGTTTTCGAGCGGGTGCGAGATATCGCGGCCGACAAACTCAGCGTTGAGCCCGATGACATCCAACTCGAGTCGTCCTTCACCGAAGACCTCGAAGCTGACTCGCTCGACGTGGTCGAGCTGATCATGGCTCTCGAAGAAGAGTTCGGTGGCGATGACACGCCGCTGGAAATATCTGACGAAGAGGCCGAGGGTCTGAACACCGTAAACGATGTCGTTGAATACCTCGAAGGCAAGGGCGTGAGCAGCTAACTCGCGCCCACTCAACCTCCGTTCAACCGGCACTTACGCTAAGCCGGCCTGGGGCATATGTCTCGGTTACGGAGTAATAAACGCCCCGACCGAACAGTACGGGGAGGCCGAGGCTCAGCATGACTGAACCGTCAAACGGTCCAGATATCGGATCTGAGGATGCTACATCCACAGGTGACGACAAGTACCTCGGTGAGTGGTCCTCAATAGAGGATGTCGCTGCCGCAGTCCGAACCTGCACACGGTGCGGTCTGGCTGGGACCCGGATAAACGCCGTCCCAGGTGAAGGTTCAGACTCTCCATCGATACTCTTCATTGGCGAAGGTCCGGGGGCCAATGAAGACGAGCAGGGTCGCCCATTTGTAGGGCGAGCGGGCAAGTTGCTGGATGAGCTGCTTGGTGTTGTACCACTACTTCGTTCAGACGTGCACATCACCAACGTAGTTAAATGCCGGCCGCCGGGCAACCGAGACCCGCTCCCCGAAGAAGTTCGTGCCTGCTGGCCCTATCTGGAAGCCCAGATCGGCCTTTTAAAACCGCACGTCATCGCCACACTCGGCAGGCATGCGATGAATCGATTCTTACCGAACGCCCGCATCTCAGACCAGCATGGCCGCCCCACGGTGTGGCGGGACATCATTATTTTCCCTCTTTACCACCCTGCCGCGGCGCTACGATCCACCAAGCTACGCGAGACCCTTGAGAACGATATCCGCCGACTTCCTGAGGCCGTGCTCCAATCGCTCGAGATGAGTGCGATCCGTAGCCATGCAGAGACCACCTTATCCACTTTTACGGAACCTTCCGTCCACGACGAAACCAACCGGAATCGGCTCTTCTAGCGAGACCATCTGAAGTCCAGACGCTACTGGATATCCCGAATCTGGCATTAACAGGCCATATCGGGGATACGCATCACCTCGCATATGGGTTCGTATCCCGCACAATAGACTCACCTCTGACCGCCAACTCAATCCCTTTAAAAATAAACACCCGTCCGTTGTCGTGAACATATGCACGGTGGCCGCCGGGCGCGTACCCCTCAATAACTAGGAGATACATGTCCAACGAAGCGCTGAAAGTTCTCCCGCTAGGCGGGCTGGGCGAAGTCGGCAAAAACATGATGGTCCTTGAAACAGAACAGGACATCGTTGTCATTGACGCCGGGGTCCTGTTCCCGGAAGACGACATGCCGGGCATCGACATCGTTATTCCGAACATCGATTACCTCGTTGAGAACCTTGACCGCGTTCGGGCGATCCTCATCACACATGGGCACGAAGATCACATCGGCGCGTTGCCGCACATCATGGATGCGCTGCGGGTACCGATCTACGCGCCCGGAATGGCGATGGCGCTGATCCGGAACAAATTACGAGAGCGCAGGATCTTGCGTGAGGCCGACCTAAACATAGTGAAGTCGGGAGAGGTGTTCAAATTTGGGACAACGTTCGAGGCCGAGTGGTTCGATGTATGCCATTCCATCCCGGACGCCATGGGGATAGCTCTGCGGACCCCGCTCGGCACCGTCATACACACCGGAGACTTTCGTCTGGACAACGACCCGACCATCGGCGAGCCGACCGATTTTGGGCGCATGGCGGAGATAGCCGCGGACGGTGTATTCCTGCTTATGGCCGACTCCACGTACGCCGAAAACGAGGGCTACTCCGGCTCAGACCGTGAAGTCGCACAGACACTGCATGAAGTCATCGGGAATGCAGAGGGCCGGGTGCTGGTAGCGAGCTTCGCATCCCAGATCGCCCGTATACAAATGGTCGCGGATGCAGCGGAGGCCCATGGCCGCAGACTTGCCATCGTCGGCCGCAGTATGGTCAACAACCTCAAGATTTCACGTGACCTTGGGCACTTGAAAATCAAAGACGAGACCCTCATCAGCGCCCGAGACGCCCTCGGGCTGCCCGACCACCGGGTCATCTACATGAACACCGGTGCACAGGGAGAGCCTCAGTCCGCGCTCGCCCGCATGGCCGCTGGAACGCAT
>JAAZYK010000130.1 GCA_014239685.1 Dehalococcoidia bacterium
ATGGTTGTCGTCGCGCACGCTGACGACGCTGAATACGGTTGTTCCGGCTCCGTTGCCAAGTTGGTTCGTGAAGGGATTGAGGTCGTGTACGTACTGTGTACCGACGGTAGCAAGGGAAGCGACGATCCCCAAGACACTCAGGAATCTCTTAGCGCCGTGCGGAAGCAGGAGCAGATCGAGGCCGGGAAAGTGTTGGGCCTCACAACAGTCGAGTTCCTTGGGTTCCCGGACTCTGAACTGGAACCGACTCTCGCCCTTCGCAAAGCTATCGCGCGTGAAATTCGAAGGCACAAGCCAGACATCCTAATCTGCCAGAACCCGACGCGTAGTCTGGAAATTGCAGGATACGTCGGACACCCCGACCACCAGGCTGCGGGTGAAGCGGCACTGTCCGCCGTTTACCCGACGGCACGCGACCGTTTGACCTACCCGGACCTGCTTGAAGAAGGCTTTGGGCCGCATAAGGTTCGCGAAGTCTGGGTGATGCTCGGCCCGGAACGTGGTGACTTCTTCAATGAACTCGAAGAAGAGGACATGAAGAAGGCCGTCGCCGCCCTGAAGTCACATGAGAGCCAGGTGCAATATCCGGAAGTAGACGCCCGGATGCGTGAATGGCGCGGACGTACAGGTGCAAGAGTGGGTTTCAAGTTCGCCGAGGCGTTCAAGGTGTTCACGCTGGGTTGATCTAGGCGACTAATCCTTAGCGCGTTCCTGTTCAACCAGCAACCGACGGAGGATCTTTCCGGACGGGTTCTTCGGGATGGCCTCGATGAACTCGACTTCGCGCACCTGTTTGAAAGTGGCTACGCGCTCGGCAACAAAGGCAATTAGTTCTTCCTCGTCCACGGACGATCCTTTGGCCCGCACCACAAATGCCTTCGGTATCTCGCCGGACTGCTCGTCCGGTTTTGCGATCACGGCGCAATCAGCCACCCCGTGGTGCTCGAGCAACAGCCCTTCTAGTTCCGCCGGTGGAACCTGGAAGCCGCTGTACTTGATGAGTTCCTTTTTGCGGTCGACGATCCACACGTAGCCGTTTTCGTCTACTCGAGCGATGTCGCCGGTGTGCAGCCAGCCGTCGCTCGTGAGGGTTTCGGTCGTGGCTTCCGGGTCGTCGAAATAACCCTTCATGATTTGAGGACCTCGGATCAACAGTTCGCCTTCCTCGCCTACCGGCAACTCCTTAGTGCCGGAATCAAGGTCTACGACTTTTTGTTCCGTGTCCGCGGTCGCCGGGCCTACCGACCCGGGCAGTCCGCGCTCGACGTCAGCAAAATCAAGATTGGTAACTGGCGATGCCTCGGTCATCCCGTATCCCTGGATTGACGGGATTCCCGTTACCTCGCGGACACGAGTCTGCAACTCTGCAGATAATGGAGCGGCTCCGATCATCATGCAGCGCAATGCAGACAGGTTGTGCTTCTTGAGCCCCGGATACTGCGACAGGGCTACGAGCACGGGAGGGGCCGTGTAAAGGAGGGAGACGGAGTGCTCTTCCATCAGGTTGAGCATCAGGTCCATATCGAACCGGCCCATCATGATCTGTAAATTCCCGATAGCGATGCCGGGATTCATGATCACGTTCATGCCGTAGATATGAAACAGTGGCAGGTGGACAAGGACCACGTCTTCCTGCTCCGGCTGAGCAATCTCGCCCGATCGCCTCAAGAACTGTTCCACGTTGGACGTCAGGTTGTAGTGCGTAAGCATTACGCCTTTTGACAGCCCCGTCGTGCCGCTTGAGTACGGCAAAACGGCTAGATCGTTCATAGGGTCGATCTCCACGTCCGGCGCCGTCGAAGACGCGGCCGCGATACGCGCCCAGAACGAGGTCGGGTCGATGGCGTTTGGGTGGATGGCCACTATCTCTGGGGGATTATCCAGGAGAGGCTTTGCCGCCTCCGCCATCTCTAGGAGGGAGTCGTGAACGATCAGTATCGAGGCGCGGCTATTGTTGAGCTGATGGGCGATTTCACGTTCGCGATAACTGGAATTCAGTGTGGTGACTATCGCACCGGTCTTGAGCACGGCGAAAAACGCGATTTCAAACTCGGCACAGTTAGGAGCAATCAGCCCGACACGGTCGCCTTTCTTGACACCCATGTCGGCCAGGGCAGCGGCGAATCGGTCACTGTGAGCGTTGATATCACCAAATGTGAACCTTCGCTCTCCATCGATTATTGCGATCTTGGACGGCCACTTGTCGGCGGCATCTATCAAGTACTGCTGTACTGGATGTACGGCGTACGGTTCCAGGGAACTGCGGACAGGCGCTGAAGTGCTCAAAACGGACCTCCGGCGGGATCTATCTACGGCAGATCAAGCCTTACCTGTATTGCAGCGTTGGCGATAATCGCGAAGTCGCCCCCGGCCTCGTCAGGGATGTCGATACCGCCCTTGACGGCCTTAACGGTCACTTGGCCGTGCGGGAGCGTCGCCAAAACGGCGTTTTTGTCCACCTTGTCCGGTTGCTGTACGCCAATGATCACTTCTACCTGCATCGACTCTATATCGACGTCTATCGCCCGCGAGATACCGAGCGAACTGTGGTGCAGGGCGTCAAAGACGGCGCGGACCGCTGCCTTCGTGTAATCACCGCCATGAAGGTCATTTCCGGTCCCCATCTCGAGGATCACGCGTTTCAATGGCATGGGGTTCCTCCTACGGGAGATCAAGCCGCACGAGTGCGGCTGCGCTTGCGATAAGGGTTCCGTCGGGGCCTTCGTCGTTGAGGATTTCGAGTCCTCCTTCGACCACGTTCACTGTGCCGGTACCGTGTGGAAGGACCGCCAGCACGGCGTCGGTGTCCACCTCATCCGGACGGGGGACGCCGATGGTCACCTCAACCCGCATCGAATCCACATCCAACCCGAGCGCGTTCGCCGCGCTGAGGGAGTTGTGCCAGAGGGCATCACGTAACGCCCTGACGGCAGCCTTTGTGCAGTCTCGTCCCCTGATGTCTGTGCCCATACCAATTTCGAGCACTACCCGTTTCCAGGTCATACGTATATCTCCAAACGTCTTAACTGCTGATCCTCAATAAGAAGAATCGAATTAAGCGGTATCTACGTGATCTTCCGCTGTCGTCTTCGCTGCGCCGGCTATCTCGCGCAACTGGTTCATCTGGTCCTGCATAGCGAACTGCATCAGGCGCGAGTCCGACGAATGCATGATGAACCGCGCTCCGAGGTTGATAGCGGTAGCTGAGGTCTCGATGGTTTGCTGATGAATCATCACGGGGACGCTCTTTGCGTCCGACTTGGAGATTATGTCCTTCAGCACGTCGGTGTACTTCTCATTGGAGTAGTCGTCCGGGATGCCGAGAGATGTTGACATGTCGTTCGGGCCGATGAATATACCGTCAATGCCTTCGACTTCCAGAATATTGTCCAGGTTCTGGTGTCCGGGTACAGACTCGATTCCGATGATGACGATCGATTCCTTGTGGCGGTTTTCCAGGTAGGCCTTTGACTTGTCGCTTGGGAGGACGCCTTCCGTGACAGCCCGGATCAGGTACTCACCCTTTAGCGGGTGCCATTTTGCGGTGGCGACCACGGCCTGAACCTCCTCAACGGTCTCGCAGTAAGGGACAAGCACTCCTGCTGCGCCCGCGTCCAGCGCCATCGCGACCCACTCGGACTTCGGGATGGGTACCCGGACAATCGGAGTTACTCCGGCCTGTCGGAGAACCATACAAAGAAGCTGAATTTCCGCACGGTCGCGTGAACCATGCTCTGAGTCGATGATCGCAAAGTCGAGCGTGCTGCCGGCCAGCGCGCCGGAGAACCTGACCCCCTGCATAGAGGAGATCATGCAACCGAACACGTGTCCTCCGCCGTTGAGTGTCTCTTTAAGTTGAACAGCGTCAATTTCTGAGTATCCCTTTCCTGAATTTGGTTCCGGGGGTCTTGTATGTGAGGTGGTTTTTATCGAACGGGGTTGGGCCGGTGTACAAGAACGAAGTATTTCAGTATGGATATACCCAACGGCGCTCGCACACGATAAACGAACAACGGCTACCGTGGGTGTCTGAGTTTTACCTCAAGATGTATCTGGCGTTGTATCCGGTTTAGCTCACCTTTCGCCAGAATGGCTCCCGTTTTCGCGTTTTCTCGAGAATTGTTGGATCCCATGGCTCAAGATCGAATCCCTCCGGTTGTGGAGGCCTGCCTGCCCATCCGATATGTTCGTAGACCCTGCTGTCGGTGTAATAGGTCTCGTAAATCAGTTCAACAAATTCGGAGAACTGGATCGGAAGATCAGATTCGACGCTCGCTATGGTTGCGATCTGCCTCTCCTCATCAAGGGCGGCAAATCCACCTTCTATCCGAGATGCAATATCAAGTGACATCGCATCCAGCACGGTCAACAACCCCGACCTCAGACGCCCGTAGCGCATGGAAGCCCGTTCCAACCGCTCCGCCAGATCAAGTCCTCCTGCTCCAGGGAAGTCATCGACGGGCGGGATTATGAGGTCCATGACGCGCGTCAGGACCACCCGGTCTAGGTCCGTCAACTGCCTATCTTTGGTCGGCATATTCGTTTTCCTGCTTGATCGGTATGAGGGGTGTTATATGGGATAGAACAAAGGGCATCAGCGGATTCATCCCTTTAAGTCGTCCCGTTCGTGTGCGATATAGTCGGCTGCCCTGAGGGCGATCGCCTGTAAGGTCGGCGTTGGATTGACCGCCCCGGCGGTCACGAACACGCTGCCGTCGACGATGAAGACGTTGTCAACATCGTGCGCCTGGCACCACTTGTCGACCACCGAGCGCTCGGGGTCGTCTCCCATTCGGGCTGTTCCCATCAAGTGCCATCCGCCGCCGCGCAGCAACGGATTCGTCATGACCCGAGTAGCACCCGCCTCTTGCAGGACCGTCGTCGCCGACTTTATGGAGTGATCCATCATGCGGCGGGAGTTTTCGCTTAGCGTGTAGTTAATTTTGGGAGCAGGCAAGCCGCTACTATCGGTAAGTTGCTCATCAAGAGTCACCGTGTTGTGCTCTTCCGGCAGGTCCTCGCCGATGCCGGCCAGCGTGATGGCGTGGCCGAACCTTTCGGCGAAATCCTCATGATGTCCGGCGCCCCATTTAACAGGCTGGTGAGCACCTCCAAGTGCCGTAAAAAGTGGGCCGCTTCCGCGATTGAGTTGGTACGCATAACCACGAACGAAATCCCTGCGCGGGTCCGTTTCATAGAACTCCTGGGACATCAGGATGTTACCCATTGGTCCCTTCCAGGTTTCCGATAGGTCCGGGATGAGCCCGGTCGTCATGGCGTAGGGGTGGAACATCAAATTCTTGCCCACGAGGCCACTCGAGTTGAGCAGCCCGGCGGGGTAGGCCTCTGATTTCGACATCAACAGAAGTCTGGGCGTACCGATTCCGTTACCTGCCATAACGACACTACGGGCGGCCTGATGGTGGACATTTCCAGAGCGGTCGAGATAGTTTGCACCGGTAGCACGCCCGTCATTCCCGATCGTAATCTCTGAAACACGGGCGTGGGTTTTTAGAACGGCACCGAGCCGAATCGCTTCCGGCCAGTAGTTCACATCTGTGCTGGACTTGGCTTTTCGTGTGCAGCCGAACCCGACCGGCCCACAGTAATTGCATGCGTCACGGCCCTTGTAAGGCACGGAATTGACGTAATTGTCCGAAGG
>JAAZYK010000131.1 GCA_014239685.1 Dehalococcoidia bacterium
AGGCCTACGGAACGCTCGGTAACGAGCGGACCGCTGAGTTCCTCGACAAACTTAAGGATCTCGGATTCCGCTACGCTACTCAGTCTGGGACGACGATAGCCATTAACGACATCGTCGTCCCCGCTGTGAAGGGCAAACTCTTGGCTGACGGCGACTCTCAGATCGCCAAGCTCGACGACCTGTTCCTACAAGGAATGATCGACGACACAAGTCGGTACCAGGAATCGGTAAACATCTGGATGGACGTCAACGACAAACTCACCGACGCAGTTGAGGACGAACTCCCGAACTACGGCGGGATTTACACGATGGCCCACTCTGGCGCCAAGGGAAACATTCAGCAGATCAAACAGATGGCTGGAATGCGTGGCCTGATGTCCGACCCAAAGGGCCGGATCATCGAGTTGCCGATTAGATCATCCTTCCGTGAAGGCCTGTCGGTGTTCGAGTATTTCATCTCGACTCACGGCGCCCGCAAGGGACTGGCTGACACGGCGTTGCGTACCGCAGACAGTGGTTACCTTACCCGCCGACTTGCAGACGTTGCACAGGACGTTATCGTCTTGTTCGAGGACTGCGGAACCGGCAACGGTGTATGGCTTGAGGCAGCAGAGTCAGACCTCGACATCCCGCTCGTAGAGCGTATCGTGTCCCGGTACCCGGCGATGCCCGTCACTCACCCGGAGACGGGTGATGTTCTAGTGGACATCGACACTCTGATCACGCCCCCGGTAGCGGTTCAGATTATCGCCGCCGGTGTTGACCGAGTTCTAACCCGTTCGCCCCTTTCATGTGAGGCGACTCGAGGTCTGTGCCAGCGCTGTTACGGTGCATCCCTCGCCAACGGTCAGCAGGTACTGCTCGGAGAAGCCGCAGGCATCATCGCCGCGCAGAGCATTGGCGAGCCTGGCACGCAGTTGACCATGCGGACGTTCCACACGGGTGGAATTGCCAGTGCGCTGGACATCACTAGCGGTTTGCCGAGGGTTGAAGAACTCTTCGAGGCTCGACAGCCGCGTGGAATGGCGATTCTTACAGAGGTCGATGGCTCCGTTGAGTTGTCTGAGACCGTGGAAAGCCGATTTGTGACCGTACGGAACTCCGATACGTTCAGCGAATCCTACGAAGTCCCGTCCAGCCACAAGGCGCTGATCAAGACGGGTGCATGGGTGAATGCTGGCACGCCCATCATCGGCATCAAGAAGACCGTAAAACTGACCGAAGAAGAGGTCGCTCTGGCACTGCCGGATGAGATCGTTTCAGAGGCCGGTGGTAAGGCATCCGTCTCACAGGGCGTCGTTACGGTGACGTGGGAAGACACCGAGGAACGGCAGTACGCCATTCCGGCTGCGGCCCACATCATGGTGAACGACGGCGACGAGGTGGAGGCTGGCACGGCGTTGACCGACGGCCCGAAGTCACCACAGGACATACTTCGGATTGAAGGCCACCAGGGCGCGCAGGCCTACCTGACCCAGCAAGTGCTCCGGGTGTATCGATCACAGGGTGTGCCGATCCACGAGAAGCATGTCGAGGTGATCATTCGCCAGATGATGCGTAAGGTACGCGTTGACACACCCGGAAGCACCGACCTGTTGCCGGGTGAGCTCGTGGACAGACTCGTTTACGAAGTGATCAACGATCAGGTGATCTCTGATTCCGGCGAAGCGGCAACGGCAAGCCCGGTACTGCTGGGTGTGACTCGTGCATCGCTGAATACCGAGAGCTTCCTAGCTGCCGCATCCTTCCAGGAAACGGCACGGGTACTCACAGAAGCCGCGGTTAATGGATCCGTGGACCATCTGATGGGACTCAAAGAAAACGTCATCATCGGCCGGTTGATCCCGGCACGACTTGACCGCTCGGAAGAGGGACGCAAGAAGCTCGGGCTTGACCAGATCAAGCACCGGGTTGAGGGCACCC
The DNA here is from genome assembly GCA_014239685.1 of Dehalococcoidia bacterium. Lineage (GTDB taxonomy): Bacteria > Chloroflexota > Dehalococcoidia > Lucifugimonadales > Lucifugimonadaceae. The sequence continues at coordinate 1,924 of JAAZYK010000131.1, forward strand.
TCACCGGAACGACTGAGGCACCGCCATCCTTCGAGGAGGCTTTGGCATCCTTTGGTGGTGAAGCAGCCCTCGTCGCGGCTGGCCGCGGCGTGGTAGACCCGGACGCTGTTTTGAAAACAGACGTGCCCGCGGTCACGAATGGAGGAGGCCCAGGCACCGTGGAACCGACAACGGACTCACCCGACGATGGAATAGCAAATTTGCTATCCGCCATCATGGGTGGTGGCGATGAGTCGTCAAACTCCAAGGCGGACGAGGAAGCGGAAGCGCCCAGCGGCGATGACTAATCATCGCTCCGGTAATCCGGACGTTCCAGGCTTCTAGAGAAGAAGATTGCCGAAATAAACAAGGGGCCGGGCTTAACTGCCCGGCCCCTTGTCAGCTACAATCCTTGTTCGAGTTGGTAGTACGGGCGATTAGCTCAGCTGGTTAGAGCGCAGCGTTGACATCGCTGAGGTCGGAGGTTCGAGTCCCTCATCGCCCACCACTACTTTCCATGGGACAGTCACCTGTAGAATTTAACTCATGACTCCACTTCAGGGCCGAACTTTGACTACGAAGGCGCGCACCGCGTAGCGGTTTTCGCGCCAGCCCCAACGCGTGAACCCCATCACGGTAAGCGCACAAGTCAATCATGTCAGTCGGATTTCCCGCCCGAGAGGCTATCCGCACCGGCAACAGCCGACAACACTGGCCGTTTTTATCAGGAGTCCCGTCATGTCCCCTCAGCAATCATCAGCTGACGCCAGTTCAGACCTCTCAGACCGTCGTTATCGCATGCGGCATTCGGCCGCGCACGTGATGGCGGAGGCCGTGATGAAGTTGTTTCCGGAGGCTCAAATCGCCATCGGACCACCGACCGATGATGGGTTCTATTACGACTTTGAGGTCTCACGGCCGTTTACTCCTGAGGATCTCGAACAGATCGAGGCCTTGATGCGGAAGACTGAGAAAGCTGACACCTCCTTCAGCGGGGTAATGCTTTCGCATGACGCGGCTCTCGATCGTTTCAAAGATCAGAAGTTCAAGCTCGAATTGATTAACGATCTCCGGGAAGACGAGGAGATCACCGTCTGGAGCCACGAGTCATGGGAAGACCTGTGCGCAGGACGTCATGCCGAGTCCACGGGTAAGATCGGCGCGTTCAAGTTGCTCTCGGTTGCCGGCGCCTACTGGCGCGGCGATGAGAATCGCGAGATGTTGCAGCGGATATACGGTACTGCCTGGGAGAGCCAGGAAGCGCTTGATGCTTATTTGGAACGAATCGAAGAAGCAGAACGCAGGGACCACCGGCGACTGGGTCGAGAGCTTGACCTGTTCTTCTTCGATCCCATCGCCCCTGCCAGCCCATTCTTCCTACCAAAGGGCACCATCGTCCTAAACGAGTTGATCGACTTCGTGAAGGAGCTATACACGAAGTACGGCTACCAGGAAGTGACAACTCCGCAGATCTTCAACACGGACCTCTGGAAACAGTCCGGGCACTACGACAACTACCTAGACAACATGTACATGATCGACGTGGACCAGCGGGAATTCGGGGTGAAACCGATGAACTGCCCGGCCGCGGCGATGTTGTACGCGGCAAATACGCATTCATATCGTGAACTACCGATTCGGTACGCCGATTTCGGACGGCTGCACCGGTATGAGCGTTCCGGAGTTACACACGGCCTGATGCGCGTACGCACCTTCGTACAGGACGACGCACACATCTTCGCCTCGCTCGACCAGATAGCGCAGGAGGTGAACTCCTTCATCGCCATGCTGGACGAGGCATACACAATTTTGGGCTACGGCGAGTTCCGGATGGCGTTATCGCTGAGACCGGATAAACGGGTCGGCACCGAGGAGATGTGGGACAGAGCCGAGGCCGGTCTGTCCGAGGTGCTTGAAGCCTCCGGGCGCAAATACGATCTGGAGGAAGGTGAGGGCGCATTCTACGGACCTAAGATCGATTTCTTTGTGCCGGACGCACTCGGCCGTGAATGGCAGCTCGGGACCGTACAGCTGGACTTCTCGCTCCCGGAGCGATTCAACCTGCAGTACGCGTCGGAAGACGGCACTCTACAACGCCCGGTTGTTGTCCATCGCGCCATGCTGGGATCACTTGAGCGCTTTCTCGGTGTCCTGATCGAGCACACAGCCGGCGCCCTGCCTATATGGCTCTCTCCGGTACAGGCAACGATAATCCCGATCGCCGACAGACATGTCCCGTTTGGTCAGGAGGTCGTCGAGAAGCTTCGCGCCGCCGGAGTGCGTGCGGAGGTCAACGATGGCAACGACCGGATGGGCGCAAAAATCCGTGCGGCCCAGGGCCAGAAAATTCCATACATGCTGGTGGTTGGGGACCGGGAACAGGAAGCAAACAAGGTGGCCGTAAGGGAACGTTCCGGCAGCGATCTTGGCGCCGTGGATGTTGATGACTTTGTGGCACAGGTCGTTAATGAGATCGCGACCCGGGCGTGACCGGTGTGCAGAAGTAGAGGGTGGCAGGCGCCGAGGACCGACTCTACTTCGTAGCCGTATCACAACTATTAGGCTGACAAATAAAATGGAATCTTTCCGATTTCATGCTGCCTAAGCGCACGACCCACCAATACGCAGGTAAGATACGGTTACATAGTCGGCAATTATTGTGTTTAACGATGGAATTTGACCGGCCCCACCCTGTGACGACGCGTGTTTGCGGCGGAATTAGCCGCGTGCCTGGAGCAACTCCCAAATGACCACAGACAAAATCACACTTCATCGCGGGCTAAGTGGTGTTTACTTCGACCGCACAGAGACGACCTTCATTGATGGCAAAGAAGGAAAGCTCCTTTATCGGGGATACAACATCCACGATCTGGCGGGCGTCGCCTCGTTTGAGGAAACCTCGTACCTGTTGATGTACGGCGAGCTTCCCACGCAGTCCCAGTTGGACGAGTTCGATGGAGTTCTGAAGGCCAACCGTAATATCCCCTCAGAGATCATAGACATCATCAAGCTGGTCAAGAATGACCACCCCATGAGTGTGTTGCGCACGGCCGTATCAGCACTATCCGCTTTCGACCCGGAGGCCGAGGACAACTCACCTGAGGCGACACTCCGCAAAGGTATTCGCCTGACATCTCAGGTGCCTACGATCGTGATGGCACACCACAACATCCGTAACGGTCGGGCTCCGGTCGCGCCGAGCGAGAATCTGAGTCATGCAGCTAACTTCCTGTACATGATGGAAGGCGATGAGCCGACCGCCGAGACGGCGGCGCTCATGGACACCGACTTTGTCCTGCACGCCGACCACGGCTCAAACGCATCAGCCTTCACTGCCCGCGCGGTAGCCAGCACCAACGCCCACCTACACGACGCAATCACGGCCGGCATCGGCGCGCTCTCCGGCCCTTCCCACGGCGGAGCCGCCGAGAACGTAATGACCATGGCGCTTGACATCGGTGAGGCGGAAAATGCAGAGCAGTACGTAAAGGACCTCCTCGCGGGAGGGGACCGAGTGATGGGCTTCGGCCATCGCGTTTACCGCGCCTAGGACCCCCGGGCACGGCACCTGCGCGAAGGCGTGCGAAAGCTGAGTGAGGAAAAGGGCGAACCGAAGTGGTACGGCATTCTTGAGGCCGTCCAGAATGCGATGGCGCCTTACGGTCGTCGAGGCATTCACGTTAATGTGGACTTCTTCGCCGGTGTGATCTACTA
>JAAZYK010000132.1 GCA_014239685.1 Dehalococcoidia bacterium
ACACGGGGACATATCTGGCCGAAGTGCCGGGCATTTATGCCGACAAGAAGGCGCCCGGATCCGCACGACCAGCGCGCAAGCGCAAACAAGCCGTAAGAAAGATCACTGACGCATCGCCATCTCTAGCGGGACTCTCGCGACCAAACGGAATGAACAGAACCCGAACCCTCGCCCCGGACCCGACATCAGGTCGAGATCCCAGACGACGTAGGCGACGTAGGCGTCGGGTGGCCGGGTAATACATCGCCGGGACCCCGATTGATCAAACTCGGAATGTGCCTGTTCTAACAGGTGGAATGACGGCTGAACTGAGTTTCGGGATCTGCACATATTTTCGACGAGCAAGTCGTAATGTCAGTAGCAGGTCAGTGCCATCACCGATGAGACTAGGCCTGCACGCGCCTGCACTTAGTTATCTCGGGTCCGATACGAGATATATCGACATCAACCGGCACATTGAGCCCAGAAGCTCACTCCGTTAGCCTTCCTGATATATGGCTGAATCACGCGTGATATCTGAACAAGCGTCAAAAGGACAATCCCCAACGTCGTTGGTCGATATTCCTTACCGGCAAAAACTTCTCGTTGTGGCCGGCCTCACGGTCACGCTGTTCGTGGCGACAATGAACCAGACCGTGGTGGCAACGGCCGCCCAGAACATCGTTGCTGACATCGGTGGCTTCGATCGCTTCGTGTGGCTATTCGCTGGTTTCTCGCTCGCGGCGACGGCTAGCGTGCCAATCGTAGGAAAACTCTCCGACATCGCTGGACGTAAGCTTGTCCTCATCGGTTCTGTGGTCTTTTTCATGGCAACTTCGGCCGCCGCGGGTTTTTCCACGGACATGACCCAGTTGATCGTGGCCCGAGTTCTTCAGGGCGCTGCATTTGCCGGAGTGATGGGTAGCGTATGGATCATCATGGCCGCGCTGTGGGCGCCATCCGAACGCGCAAAATGGATGGGCGTGGCGACCGCGGGGTTCACGTTGTCTGGAGTGATGGGACCTATATTTGGGGGAATCGTGAGCGACACATTTAGCTGGCGCTGGGTCTTCTTCATAAATATTCCGACCGGCGCATTCAGCCTGTTACTACTGTGGATCTGGTTCCCGAACGTACAGCGCGACGAACGTAAGGGTCGTCTCGACCTAATGGGCGCCGTGCTTTTCGTGGGAGCGGCGACGGCATTGCTTCTCGCCCTCACATGGGGTGGTCGCGACTACGCATGGGATTCGCCGAGAATTCTGGGCCTTATCGTGGGCTCACTGGTGGCGTTCCTCGTCTTCGCCCGTGTCGAATTGAAGGCGGATGACCCGATGCTCCCGCTCAACTTGTTTACTCATCGGATATTCGCCTTCGGATGGCTCGCCTCTCTCACGACCACAAGCACATTCATCGCTATAACTGTGTTCCAACCGCTATTTGTGCAGGGAGTTATGGGTAAGTCCGCAACTTCGGCCGCTATCCCCTTGATCGCACTGGCCATAGGGGTAGCCAGCGGCGCCAATATAGCCGGCCAGATTCTTTCACGACGCGGCTATGCGAGGGAACTCGGTATATTTGGACTCTCGATAGCCTCAGGCTGCCTGATTTTCGTAAGCTGGCTCGATAGCACATCTTCCATATGGTCCCTGTTCATAGCGACTGGATTCATCGGATTTGGCATGTCCTTCGGCTTTACGTCATTCACGGTACCTGTACAGAACGCCATGCCGATCTCGGTACTGGGCGTTGTCACGTCAACGCTGCAGTTCGGGCGACTGTTCGGCCAGGCCGCCGGTAGTGCTGTGTTCGGAGCCGTGTTATTCGCGTCAGTCGCAGTGAGTTTTGTGGGCCTGAACGAAGACAGCCCCCAGGTACGAATCGCCGATCCCGGGATAATCGTCGCCGTGGACGAACTCGCGGAGGTCCGGTCTGAGTATCTGATGGACCCGGCGCTGGGAGAACAACGCTATGAGTCAGACCTCGCGACCTCGCGAAATAATCTAAGTGACGGTCTCTCCACCGTGTTTCTTTTCGCCGCAGCTTTCAGCATGAGCGGCGTCGTTCTGGCATGGTTCACCTTCTCAGGGGGCACAAGTACAGCAACAGTGCGAAGAGAAAGAGGTACGGATAACACAATGGATTGAATGTTCTCGTAGAATCTCACCATTAGACTTGCGGCCAGGCCCGTCTACAACGGGGCCTCTCGTAATGGTCTGACTTTGACCTCAGCAATCCCGGATAAACTCAAAATCAGGGGAAGGCTCTCAAGTGGCCGAACTACGCGTCAACAAAGCAAAACAAAAGCTGGCAAACGGTGAAGTGGCCGTCGCGTTTGCTTCATGGGGATACGGCGGTGCAGACGCCCTCGAGCGGCTGGTTGACCTTGAGCCAGATGCAATCTGGCTTGAAGCCGAACATGGCGGCGTCGATTTCTCTAACATCGGAGAACTGACACGGGCGATCGACCTTATCGGCGCATCGCCGATCGTTCGGGTTCACCAGAACGAACCCGGCGTTATATACAGAACATTGGACCTTGGTGCGCAGGGCATCGTCGTTCCACACGTCAACACACGTGAAGAGGCGGAGGCAGTCGTTCACGCCGGGAAGTTCGCCCCCATCGGGCTCCGGGGCTCATTCACCAGCCGCCAGGGTATTGGCGTGGCGAACTATCAGTCGCTGGCGAACGACCAGACGATGCTGATCGTGCTGATCGAAGACATCGTGGCCGTTAACAACCTTGATGAGATCGTCAAGGTAGACAACATCGATGTGTTCTTCGTGGCGCCGGGCGACCTTGCTCAGACGATGGGCCATATCGGTGAGCCACATCACCCAGATGTCCAAACCGTCGTCGACGAGTCGTTACAAAAGATCGTAGCTGCAGGCCGGACGGCCGGCGCCCTGGTGTCTAACGAGAACGCAGCCCATCACCTTGAAATGGGTGTGCAATTCTTCCTCGGTGGCCCTCCTCCATGGATCGAGAACGGACTGATCGAAATGAACCGAAGGGCGGAGGCTTAGCCAAATGCGAACACTTCGAAAGAACAATGCAAAAGCGAGACTCGCGGCTGGCCAGCATGTCATCGCGCTGGAGGGCCTGAACGACGCCGACACCGTCGAACGCCTCGGTCCGATGAACCCGCACGCCGTTTGGCTTGAGGGTGAGCACAACCTCGTCAGCCCGCCAAACATAGCGGACCTAACCCGTGCCGCAGACCTGGCGAATACGACCTCGATCGTGCGGGTCAACAGGGTCGAGGAAGGATTGATCTATCAGGCCCTGGACCTTGGAGCGCAGGGAGTAGCCGTCCCTCACGTTGACACGCGAGAAGACGCCGAGACGGTGGTTCGGGCGGGCAAGTTCTCTCCGCTCGGCAAACGCGGTATGTACGGAAGTCGCCAGGGGCTTGGCGATCCGGATTTCTTCAAGAAGGCCAACGATGAAACGATGTTGATCGTGTTCATCGAAGACGTGATCGCGCTGGACAATCTAGATGAAATCTTGAAGGTGGACCACATAGACGTGTTCCTCGTCGGACCAGGTGATATGTCCCAATCGATGGGCCATCTGGGTGATCCGTTCCATCCCGAAGTGACAGAAGCTCTTGAGAATGCCGTGCGTAAGATAGTTGCGGCGGGTCGCACCGCCGGGACGGTAGGCAATCACGAGAACGTGGCCCGCTACATGGAGGTAGGGGCACGATTTTTCCTTACCAGTCCACTGCCGTGGATCTGCGCCGGATACGAAGAATTACGTCAACGGGTAGGAGCGACGCGTTGAGGTTCCGAAACCGCTGGGTTTTAGGAGCGAGTGCCGCGGCCGTCATGATCATCGGGGTGGCATGCGGTGGCAGTAGTCCCAGCTCTGATCGAAACCTTGGCGACGTGCTTGTCCTCACGCCGACTCCAGCACCGGTGAACTGTATCGATCCCTACCCCGCCAGCTCGCCGACGTTTGGTGACGACGATGCTATCGCGTACGAGACACTTCCTTCGGGCGTTGCTGTTTTTGATCACCAGGTGGGTGATGGATCAGCGCTGGAGATGGACAGCAACGTAAGCGTCCATTACACCGGGTTCTTTGACGATGGTTGTGTTTTTGATACCAGCCATACACGGGGCGCTCCCGTGACGTTCAAGCTCAACAACCTGATTCAAGGCTGGCAGATCGGAATGGCAGACATGCTTGAAGGCGGCAAACGCCGGATCCGTATTCCTTCCGATCTTGCGTACGGCGATGCCGGACTTAACATCTCCGGATTCGTCATTCCCGGGGGCGCAACGTTGATTTTTGAAGTGGAATTACTTGAGGCGGTCCAGTAGACATCTGATCCTGTGCACCACGATAAACAGATGACACACTCCCCGATAGACCGCGCCCGAGTGCAGTCTGTGATCTTGGACGTCCTAGCCGCAGAGCAGTTTTGTGAACGAGATGAACTGCTGGACGGAAAGGTTCACGTTATCGAGGCCGAACCGATAGATCCGGAAACGAAGTGTGTGACTGGCGGTCGCTGGTTTGATATTCCCCGACCTTATTTCAGCCTCGTATCGATGGGCGTCGGCGGTGTAGTAACGGCGTCGCCGGAGTTGATATCGTGGGTCCGCCCGTTATACGAAGGCGTTAATCGTGACGAGATGATGGAGCCGGTGCGCATTGCCGAGGTCTCTAACCGCATGGCGGAGCACGGCCAGAAAACGTTTGGCCCGTTCCCCCGATGGGTGTGCGCAGAGGAAGATCTCAAGGAATACGCAGCACCGGCGGGCTACACAATCGAGCTTCGGGACGATGAAGACGATCGACACTCCGTTATGAGTCGACAGGCAATCAGCCGGAGACCCGGAGAGCGCACCACACACCAGTTCCGGGTCGTGGCGATCGGTTCAAACGGCCCGATAGGCTCAGCAGGAGTTACCGCGGACGGAGATGGGCTATACCAGATACACATCGCCATAACGGAAGAGCATCGTGGGCGCGGGTTGGGGCGGGCCCTCACATATGCGATCACACGCGCCACGTTCGATCACGGAGCTGTGCCCTACTACGGAACGACGTCGGTCAATACGTGGTCTATGCGGACAGCCATCGCCTGCGGCTTCTACCCGTCATGGGTGCACCTGTTCTCCCGTGACGTGCGCCATAGCCAATAACCGTGCCGCCTGATTCCGGGTCCCCACTGCTCGATTCACGCGACCGCATGATCACGGTCTTCGTAGCGGCGGCCGGACTGTTCCTCGTCGCGCTGGATTTCTCGATCAACGTGTCCCTGCCTACGATGCGTGATTCTCTTGGGGCGTCGCTGATTTCCGTGCAGGGAATCATCATCTTTTACCACGCCAGCCGAAGCGGCCTGGCCCCGGCAGCCGGTGGACTGGGCGATGCTTTCGGTCTACGGCGGGTGTTCCTCTGGGGCGTCGTCGCGTACACAGCCGCCGTGGGTCTCATCGCATTACAGGATTCACTGGGTGCCGTGGTCGCGCTCCGTGTCCTGCAGGGAGTCGGGGCGGCGATATTATTCACCACCGGACCGGCACTCGTCGTACGGGCGTTCGGTCCAAAACGGCGTGGCACGGCACTTGGTGTAACACT
>JAAZYK010000133.1 GCA_014239685.1 Dehalococcoidia bacterium
GAGCTCGGCGAACTGACGACGTATATCAGGGTCTTCCGACAAGGGTTGACCGTCCGATCCAGGGGTTGCCTTTGCAAACTCAAGTAGCTCGTTAAATGTGCGCCTGCCGCCCGCCGGGTATTGAACACCCGAGCGTTCAAAGTCCAGCAGAGTAGCGGCGATGTACCAGCCACGATCCCGTTCGCCGATTAGGGCATCTTTCGGGATGTGAACATCCTCAAATATCGTCTGATTGAAATGGTGCTCACCGGCCATGTTCACAATCGGTCGCACTTCGATCCCAGGAGTGTGCCTGTCAGCGACAAAGAAGCTGATGCCACGGTGCTTGGGGGCATCCGGGTTTGTACGTCCAAGGAAAAAGATCCAGTCAGCACGGTGCGCCTGGGAGGTCCAGATCTTTGATCCGTTAACCACCCAACCATCATCGGTTTCTTCGACCTTCAACTGGAGTGAAGCCAAGTCAGAACCCGAGTCGGGTTCCGAGTAACCCTGGCACCATTGGAGCTCGCCACGGGCAATAGGCGGAAGCAATCGTTTCTTCTGCTCCTCGGTCCCATGCACCATGATCGTTGGTCCGAGCATTTTGATGCCGAATCCGTCAACGCCGGGCGCTTGAGCAGCTGTCATCTCTTCGCTGAAGACAACCTGTTTCATGAAAGATGCGCCTTGGCCACCGTATTCAGTCGGCCATGCGAGCGTTAGCCAACCCTTATCGGCCAACTTCTTACGCATCTCAAGGTTGAAGGCCCAGCCCTCATCGGTACTCTCATCTCCACCGTTCCACTCGTCCGGAAGCTGTTCCGTAAGCCATGCTCGAACCTCACGGCGAAAGTCCTCTTCATCGGCGGTGAACGTGTACCTCATTGAGGCATCTTCCTTTCAATTCGTTTCGGCAATTTCGTTCGGACCCGTTCCGTCCGGGCAGTTATATATTTCAAGAGTTCAGGCGGCGCGGAGCAATTACGGGCCGACGGCCAGGCATGAGACTGTTTTAACGATGCCCGGAACGTTATGCATACCGTCGCTCACCAGATTTCCGAGTGTAGGGAGATCCTCTGCCTCTGCGATCGCGATTATGTCGTAAGGTCCCGTGACGACATCGACGCTGGTCATTTCTGAGACCTTCTTAAGGGCGCCACTGACTTCGGTCGTCTTGCCGACAACCGTTTCTATCAAGATGTATGCCCTCGTAGCCATCTAGCTTTTCTCCTAATGTGCCCATCTAAAACGATCGGCCAAATCAGGTTACAGCGATGCCAGATATGCCTTGTTCACGACCATGCGAAATGGTCATGGATGACACGTTGTGGCACGTTGCGCCATGTTATGGCCGCGCCAGAGGGGTGTCAACGCGAAACGCCGCACCCCGAATGGACCGGAAAGTGCGGCGTTGCCTGTTGATTTAGTGAGCGAAAATGCCTGTTTAAATTTTGGAGTCCTAGCTAGAACGCTAGCTCGTTTCGACCTGTCGGTCCACTGAAGTTCTGTGGCCTCTGCGAAGTCCGAAGTGCGGGCGGAACGTACGGAATGTATCCTCGAGAACCGCTATCACGTTCTCCCACGACACGGGTGACTCGGCCCGGGGGCACGGAAGTTGACGGCGGTCGCTGCGGAGCATCTCCAGCGCGATAGGCCGGGGGCCTCGATGGGCCCGGCTGTCCGTAAGAGAAGGCCGGCATCGGTTGACGCTCAACTGACGACGGTCCCGAGTATCGGAAACTGGCCTGCTCCGCTATCAACGAAAGCAGCGTTCCAGACGCTCCACGGGGCCGGTATACGCCGGTCTCCCATTCGCTGACTGTTTGTTGTCGTACGCCAAGGTAGTTGGCAAATACGCTTTGAGATACATCCAGAAACAGCCGTAGAGCACGAATGCTGTCGGCGTCCCATCGAAGCCTTGGGTGGGCTGGTTGTCGCATGTCCATATGGGACACGGTAAACAGACACTCCACCGAATTCCTAGCGGTTATCGAAACCTGTTCTCACGGGAATTGAAGACCTGTTTTTTAACCGTTCGGCGGTATTTGCCCTGATTAAAAGGTCAGCAACGGCCTGAATATGTCCTCCGAATCGAACGGACCAACCACAGCAAGCACAAGTTTCTCTTCGTCAATCAACCGATTAGCTATCGCTTTCAGTTGATCGATCTCAACCGCATCGTACGCAGCGATAACGTCGTCGACTGATTTCACCTCTCCCAGAAGCAACTCCTGGGAGCCTATCGAACCAGCTACGGATCTACTTTCTTCCATCCCCATCAAGATCCGGCCCTTGGTCAGTGCCTTTGACTTGGCAAATTCAAGTTCCGTGACGCCGTCACGGAGCTTGATCACCTCGTCCATGATTACTTTGATCGCTTCGCTCGCTCGTTTCGGGTCGACCCCGGAAGATATCTGGAACGAGCCAGCATCCTTGTAGTGCGCTGGTCCCGCGTGGATTGAGTAAGCGAGACCACGTTTCTCACGCACTTCTTCGAATAGACGACTGCTCATCGAACCACCAAAAATTGTGGAGAGTAGCCTGAGCGCGTAACGGTCGTCATCGTCGGCCGCGATGCCGTGGAAGCCGAGTGACATGTGCGCCTGCTCCGTATCCCGGTGTTGCAGACGCAGGCTTGGTCCTTTCAGGTTGTCCACAAACGGGAACATCGGCGCCGGTTCGCCATCCTGGAAGCCGTCCATCAGCTCCGCGACATCGGCAACAATTTGATCGTGGTCGACGGCTCCAGCCAACGAAATGATCGTGTTACCTGCCACGTATTGAGTTCGCAGATATTCCTGTAAAGATTCGGTACTAACTGCCTCGACCGACTCCACACTACCGGCGATATCACGCCCTAGTGGCTGCGACGGAAACAGCAGATCATCCATCATCATGTCCACCGTCGCTTCCGGGGAGTCATGTGAGGCCCTGATCTCTTCGAAGACAACCTTCTTCTCTTTTTCGATGTCCTCTTCCCTGAACAGCGGGTCTCGGATCATGTCCAATAGGACGTCCAGCCCGTCTTTGTAGTGGGTAAGGGCGATCTTGCACCAGTAACCGGTCGCTTCTCGGTCTGTGTACGCGTTCAGGATCCCCCCAACACCCTCGATAGTTTCCGAGATTTCCCTGGGAGTCGGGCGCTTGGTCGTGCCCTTGAAAAGGAGATGCTCAAACAGGTGGGATGAACCGGCCAGTTCGTCTGTCTCGTAGCGAGATCCGGCGCCGAAGAGAACTTGGATGCTGACAGCCCCTGTGTGCGGCATGTTGCTGGTCAACACGCGGACCCCAGAATCAAGAACGGTCCTTTCGAAGGGCGGTTGTATGGACCCGGTTTCAGTCATCAAGACTCCAGTTTGAGATGGTTGTACAGACATTGCGAACAGCCTGAGTTGTCGTTCATGTAAGCCAGCGACCCGCCCATGATGTCGTTAAATAATTCTAGGACCGATCCTGGCAATCTCTCTACGAAGTTCTAACGTTAGGCCCGGTCACGAGTCCGGTCAATGGATGTCTGGAGTGTCATTGACACGGCGGCTTCGTGCATAAATGTCCATGGAATTGGCATTCATGTAGAACTTCAACATTCCATACAAACGACTGAACCAAACACCCTTCTCACTATCTCGTCATGGAAACTGATGGGACGGACCACTTCTCGCGGGCGTACACGCCCTTAAAATCGATCGTCATGCAATCAACGCTCCAAAGCGAATCGGCCGCACAGACCGAAACCGCTCCGGATTTAGATATAGCGGACGCGGCACGCCCAGGACCGTCGGCTCGGACAACGGCGTGGCTACTTGGCTTGATCGTCCTGCTGGCGCTCGGGTTGCGACTGTACGGCATCGACTGGGACGATGGTGGCCTGTTCCATCCCGACGAGCGGGCCATATTGATGCAAACGGAACAGATCAACTTTCCGTCGTCCGGGGGCGAGTTTGGAGATCTGCTCTCTGCAGAAGACAGTCCGCTCAATCCCGGGTGGTTCAACTACGGGAGTCTCCCGCTCTATATATTGCGCACGGTTCAAGCCGTGGCCTCCCCGGTAGCCGACTGGGATTTGTTTGACCTCCGTATTCCGGGTCGCGCTATCTCCACTCTGGCGGACACAGTCACGATACTGTTGGTGTTCTCTCTCGGGGCACGATGGTACGGACGCCGGGTAGGCCTCCTGTCAGCAGCGCTCACGGCGCTGGCAGTGATCCACATTCAGCTGAGCCATTTTTTCGCCGTCGACACTATCCTCGCCATGTTCATCGTGGCGACGCTGTTGGTTTCTGCCCGCGTTGCACACACCGGCAGCCGTGGAGACGCCGCAATCGCCGGCGTGCTGTTCGGCCTCGCGATCGCCACCAAGGCATCCTCTGCCCCTCTGATCCTAGCGGTCGCTGCATCACATCTAATCTACGCGTTCTCAATACCCGGCGACAGATTTGCGTTTGCTCCAGAATTCTGGGCAAATCGAATCAGGATTCGCACGTTTGTTATCGGCGGTTTGATTTCCGGTGGGGCGGCCTTCGTGGCTTTGTTCTTCGCGCAGCCTTACCTGTTTATTGACTTCGACCAGTACTGGGCAGACATGGGTCGCGAGGGAGAGATGGTAAGGCGCGTCATCGACTTTCCGTATACCCGCCAATACGAGGACACTTCTCGATATCTATATCAAATGCTGCAACTCGGAACCTGGGGTCTTGGTCCGGCCCTCGGGCTCGCCGTATGGGGCGGGCTGTGCGCTGGAATAATCGCCGCCTGGCGGTCTCGCCGCAAGGTAGACCTCGTCGTCCTTGCGTGGGTGATCCCTTACCTCTTGATCATCGGCTGGTTCGACGTCAAATTCCTGCGTTACATGCTTCCGGTCACGCCACTGCTATTGATTTACGCAAGCAGGGTGTCGTGGTGGCTGGTGAACGCCCTCCGCTGGAACAAACAGATGCAACGTGTGGCGGGTCCGATTGTCGTTGGTGGTCTGCTGGTATTCACGGCGCATTACACGCTCGCATTTGAGTCTATGTATAGCCAGCCACATCCAGCGCAGGAAGCATCTGACTGGATCTCCACAAACGCCCCCGTCGGATCAACGGTCCTTAAGGAGCACTGGGATGAAGGTCTCCCGGAGCTGCACGAGTATGACGTTCGGGAGCTTCCTCTGTACGATCACGACACCCTCTCCAAATTGAGAGAGGTCTCGGAATCACTGGCCGGCGCTGACTACCTTGTCATATTCAGTAACCGACTGTACGGAACGGTTTCCCGGCTTAAAGATCGGTATCCGATCAGTTCCGTCTATTACGAGAAGTTGTTTGCCGTAGAACTTGGATACGATCTGGCGTACACGTCTAATCGTGAGACATCATTCCTCGGTATTGGGTATGACGCCGATCCCATGGCACGGATCGATCTACCGGTTCCAGAGGGATTCAACGGGCCAAACGGTCTGAACGTTTCCTTCGGGTGGGCAGACGAGAGTTTCACGGTTTATGACCACACCCGACCACTGGTATTTCGCAATTCGGGCCTACTTTCTACCCGTGAAATAGAGGGGGTCATCTATGACTCGATGGAGCTCAATGGAGGAACAAT
>JAAZYK010000134.1 GCA_014239685.1 Dehalococcoidia bacterium
AGTTCAGGACGGTCCTGAGGCAGGTCCCAGATCCCGCTTTCCTGGCCGTGCCACAGGACACACCATCCAGTGGTTTGCCGGCCTCAGGCCAGCAACTCGGTCTGGGATTTGATGGCGAGGCGAGTGCCAACGATGGTGGGTCGCCACCCCCAATCATGGGCGACTCGGTGGATGTCAAGTACAGCGTCGTCACGACGACCGCCGATCTAGAAGCGCTGGTCAAGGAGCTTTCGACACCTGATGGTTTCGCTTTTGACACTGAGACATCTGGCGTAAACCCTATTGAGGCAGACCTAGTCGGTGTGTCATTCTCCAACGCAGAAGGCCGAGCCTGGTACGTTCCAGTCGGTCACTTCCCGCCTCCTCGGCTCACCCCCGATCCCGAGCAAGATGGAAACGCCCCGGCAGCAGCGCAACAGGAGCAAATCCCTCTTGCGCAAGCGCTGGACGCAATGCGGGCCATGTTTGCCAATCCGGACATCCCGAAAACGGCGCACAACGCAAACTTCGACGTAATGGTGATGAATCACGCCGGACTCGAGGTGAACGGAGTCGACTTCGACACAATGATCGCTGCAGCCATTACCGGGCGGCGGCAGATTGGGCTGAAGCAATTAGCCCTGGACTTCTTCCAGGTCGAAATGACGCCAATCTCGACGCTAATAGGCACTGGACGTAAGCAGATCACGATGGCAGATGTCGAGATCGACAAGGCTGCGCCGTACGCCGCAGCAGATGCCGATTTCACGTGGCGATTGAAGCGAGACTTGAATCCAAGGTTGGATACCGACGGAGTTCGACCAGTGTTCGACGATATCGAGATGCCACTGCTTCCGGTGATCGTAAGGATGCAGCAAGAGGGTGTGATGGTGGACACCCATCAACTTGATCGATTCTCGGAAGAGTTGGGTGTGGAGCTGGATCGCCTCAAGATAGATACGACCAATCTTTTGGGCGGCACGGAGATCAACATGAACTCCAGCCAACAGTTAGCCGCCGTGCTCTTTGACGAGTACAACGTCCCAAAGACGCGCCGCACAAAGACCGGATACTCGATGGATGCGGCGACGCTTGAAGGGCTTATGGATAAAGAAGACCTGGATCCGAACGCGTTCGAGCTGATCAAGAACGTTTTGCGTTTCCGGGAGCTTGGCAAGCTGAAGTCGACCTATGTCGACGCCCTTCCGCGGCTAGTCGTGCAGAACACCGGGAGGGTCCATACCAGCTTCAACTCGGTCGGATCGGCCACCGGACGGTTATCCAGCTCTGACCCAAATGTCCAGAACATTCCGGTACGCACTGATCTCGGCAAGCGTGTCCGGCAGGCATTCAAGGCGGACGGCGAGAACGGATGGACGCTGCTCGCTGCCGATTACTCGCAAATCGAGCTTCGAATACTAGCCCACCTATCGCAAGAGCCGGCGCTGCTCGAGGCGTTCCGAAATGGCGAAGACATTCACACTGCGACGGCTCGGGCGATGTACGGCGAGGACTCCGACGACCCTGAAGGCCAGCGACGTATGGCCAAGATCCTGAACTTCGGTGTGATATACGGTCTCGGACCGATAGGCGTGGCCCGACAGACAGATCTGACCCGCGCGCAGGGCGCTGATTTCATCGCTATGTACTTCTCCAAGTACCCGGGTCTGAAGGACTATATCGAGGGTGTCAAAGAGAGCGCCCGCGTGAAGGGCTATGTGGAGACGATTTCTGGGCGACGCCGCCGGCTGCCGGATATCACGACCGGAAACCAGATGGCGCGGGCGGCCTCTGAGCGGATGGCGGTAAACATGCCGATCCAGGGAACGTCGGCAGACATCATCAAGATCGCCATGATCAACATCGACAGAGAGATTCGAGCCCGCGTTCTCAAATCGCGCATGATCATACAGGTGCACGATGAGCTGATTTTTGAGGTTGCTCCAGGTGAACTGATGGAGGTCCAGGCGATGGTTTCGGAACTGATGCCGTCTGCGATGGATCTGTCGGTGCCACTTGAAATAGAGATCAAGACGGGACCAACCTGGGGTGATATGGAGTAGGGGGCGCAGATGCCAATTGCGATCCGGCATGAGGATGAAGACGATTGGTGGCACCGTGTGGCTTCACGCGGGGAACATGCTCCACACGCGCCAGAAGAGACCGCGGAGCGAATGGTGGACACCATCGCTGTCTTGCCCGGCCTCAACGGGTTACGAGCCTCTACGACAAAGGCTGAATCAGGATCTTATTGAACTCATACACAGGCAAAGAGTGAGACAACTGATCTACAAATGAAGCTCATGGATTTCACCACCGAAACTTCAGACCCTGAGCACTGAACAGTGGTCAATTTTCACTTCATGGCATTGAGGCAGACCCATGCCTGAACTTCCAGAAATAGAGGCTCTTCGGCGGTATCTGCTGCGTGAAGGGCTCGTAGGTCGAACTTTTGTTGAGGTGGATGCTGAATGGCCAGGCGTTGAGGACACTATCGATGGAATGGGTGGATTGTCGCCATTGGTTGGCAGGCGAATTAAAGCGTTTGGGCGGCATGGTAAGCAGTTGATCGCGAAACTAGACACCGGCGTTCTAGGCCTACACATGGGTATGACTGGGCGGCTTGGAGTCATGGCGCCTGAGGATGAGTCGTTTCGATATCGCCGGTTGGCCCTTTATCTGGACGATGAGCGCCGATTGGAACTGGACGACGTTCGTCGATGGGCGATGGTCCGGATAGAAAATGCCACCGAAACATTTACGGCCAGGATGGGCCCGGACGCATTGGATCCTGATTTTACTTCGGCCCAGTTCATTGAACGTGTTTCGGCTAAGCGCTCGCCCATCAAGTCGGTGTTGCTAGACCAGAAAGTCCTGGCTGGCGTCGGCAATATCTACGCCGATGAAGTGTTACTCATAGTTGGCGTCTCGCCATCACGGCAAGCCGACAAGATATCTGCCGGGCAATTGGAATCGATACGCAACACCATCATTGGCGTGCTTGAGAACGCACTGGCGTTCATCGAGTCGCATCCCGACAATCAAGGCCGTCCATATGTGATCGATGCCTACGACGACCGAATGCAGATAATTCGCAGACTTGGAGCTCCCTGCCCTCAGTGCGAGACAGCGCTAAAGTCGAAGAAAATCGGCGGCAGGACGGCTTACTACTGCCCCTCCTGCCAACACTGAACAACACCATCGCAAGCTACACTCAAGTAGAATTTAAGTTGGCACGGAGGGGTGGCCGAGTGGCTTAAGGCGCCTGTCTTGAAAACAGGTATGCCCGTGAGGGCATCGCAGGTTCGAATCCTGTCCCCTCCGCCACAATTCTTGAGATCGCCGCTTGCGAGGGCGCCGGGTACAGCAAGCCCCTCCCACTTAGCGCGCGTCGAGCAGAGCAATCCATTCTCAAAAGATGTTGTTGAGAGTGGCCCTTTCATTGGCCTTAGATGGGCTGAGCTATCCGAACTGTTCGTCATACAGGTCGATTGGTATCAACCCAAGGGCGGATAGTCATTCATCCCTACGAGGTTTCAGATGATTTTCTTCATCCTGCCGTAACTGCGTATTTGTTGGCAAAAGAGTAGTATTCAGCATCAGCCTATATCCCGCTATAACTCTTAATCACATCAAGACGACCAAAAGGCGATCGCTTTGCCAGCGCTTACCATCGAACAAAAAGAGCACTTTGAAGAATACGGCTTCGTCCACGTCCCGGACGTTTTCGACCCTGAAAGCATCATCGATCCTGTAATCGATGAATACTCGGGCGTACTGGACACCCTCGCGAATAAACTCCACAGCGAAGGCAAAATCTCGTCCACCTACTCAGAACTAGAGTTTGGCGATCGGGTTACTAAAATCTACGGTGAATCGGGCGAGGTTCATAACCAATACTTCGATTTTTCGCTACCGCAGAATGGCGTCCTCAGTGACACCCCGTTCTGGGCCGGTCCAGCGGTTTTCAAGGCGCTAACAGCATCCAGCCTGCTTGATATAGCCGAATCCGTAGTTGGGGGCGAGGTGTACTCAAACCCTGTTCAACATGTGCGGATCAAAGTGCCAGAGTCAGTCGCCCCTCGGGATGAACATGGCAACGTGATGTACGGCGTCACCCCTTGGCACCAGGACGCCGGGGTTGTGAACCCTGAAGCCGACGAAACGAACATTCTGACGGTGTGGTTCCCGTTGATGGATACCGATGTCGAAAATGGATGCCTCACTGTCGTACCCGGATCGCACAAGGGTGAATTATTGACCCACTGCCCCGGATACAACGAGCGTCCCGGTCTCCAAATTCCCGAGCACCTGTTCAGTGTCGGCGACTCGATGCCGGTGCCAGTGAAGAAGGGTGGAGCGCTGCTCCTGACCAAAAAGACGGTTCACTCTTCACTCCCAAACCTGAGCGACCGTATTCGTTGGAGTTTTGACCTGCGATATCAGCCTACGGGTGAGGCGACGGGCCGGAGTGTCTTCCCCGGTTTTGTGGCCCGAAGCGCGTCCAGTCCCAGTTCCGAGTTGCACGACGCCGCTATCTGGCACGATATGTGGAAAGACACCCGTGATTCACTCGCCCGTGCCGAGCAGGCTTCGTTCAATCGCTGGGACGCCGACGACCCTTCCTGCGCGTAATTTCTCCGGCGACCTCACATCAGAGCAAGTCCCGCACCTGCCGCGATTCTGGCTGTTTCGGTTATTTGTGAGGCGTGTCGCCTGGACGGATAGTCACGTCGCTACCGTGTTGACGCGAAGCCCCTTCCACAGCCTCAGTGTGAGTTCGGGACAACCACCGACACAACGTGCAGGGATACTTGCCTAGTTGAGCGTTGCTGTTCCTGTTGGGAAGTCCATGAAGCCGGGCCTGAGGATGTAAGTGTGGTGGGACACGGCGTTTACCGGAACGGTGCCGACCAGCGTCTTCAGCCCGAATGGCTCCGGTGAGTCATCCGGGTCCGGCTCTATGGTCACGTACAGGTCCATACCCGCGAGATCCACAGGAAACGTGAGGCCGGGCGGCGCGTTAAGCAGGTAATCTTCGCCCGGTTCCGGGGGGCCGTGGAAGAACAGGTCGAGTTCGAGACCGTCCTTTTGGAACATCCTCCAGCCCTCGGGGCCCGTGAAAAGTTCCGTGCCGTTTTCTCCCTGCACCACCACAGACACGTACTCGTCAAACATCACATCGAAAATATCTGTGGTGTTCATATCAGCCGGACCGCTGTAGGGGGCGGACATATCAATGTCCCATGGATCCCAAAACTTTCCGGAAGTCACGGGAATACCCTCGATATCTACAAAGCCCTCATAGAGCCAGCCATCGGGTAGCTCAGGAACGTACAGCCCACGGGGGTCAGGCTCAAGTTGGTCAACCGCCCGCCTGAACCAAATACCGCTGTTCTCGTTGGTACGCAGGTGGCCGTCGGTGGGAGTGGCGAGTATGTAGAAGCCGTTGGCGTTCTCAAACGTGTTACCGATAGCGCCAGCATCACCAACCACAAGGGAGGCGACGCCGTCCACAATGGGTCCGGCAAGGAAGCGAGTATCTGACGGGACCCCATCCATGTCCCCT
>JAAZYK010000135.1 GCA_014239685.1 Dehalococcoidia bacterium
GGTCAGGCAGCAGAACGATGTTCGGATGATCCGAGGCAGGAACGCCGATTAACGCTTCCAAGGCGTCTGGTGATGCGTCCGGATTTGGTAATTCTTCTTTCTCGAATTCGAATGGCGTGATGACCACGCCCGGCAGGCTGGCTGCCGTCAACGCCACGCCCGGCGTCTTTTCCACCTCGTGCCCGGCACCAATGACGCCGCCGGCGGAGCAGCCGATGACGATCGCCCCCGGGAACCGTGAACGCACCAGTTCGACCACCGAGTAGTACGACGGCGCGTGGTGTGACGATATAAAGGCAAATACCAGGTCAGCAGACGGACCGTCCAACCCGATTTCTACCTGCTCAGCCGTGTCATCTACCGCTCTGGTTAGCGATGAGATATCGGAAACAGCAGAACTCCAGCGCAATTATTTGCTCCTAATGTTCTTACGCGACCCATCCCATATGGTCCACTGGGCCGCTATCCACACATCTGTACTGGCTAGATCGTCATTAGGGCGGACCTTGCCGCCTCTATGGTGCGATCAACGTCGGCGTTAGTGTGTGACGACGCCACGTGCCACCGGCCGTTAGTGCTTAAACGTATCCCTCGTTCAAGCATCGCTTGCGCGAACCGATGATATTTCTGTTCATTGACGTTCTCCGCGTGGTCGCGGTAGTCGAAAATTTCCTCTTTAGTCGTGAAGTTGGTCCAGAATGTGGACCCGAGGCCTTGAACTTGGAGATCTGACTCAACTTCCCGGCCCACTCGCTTAAGTCCTTGGATGAGACGATTTCCCTGGGCATTCAGCTCAGCGTAAAAACGATCGGGATTTTGCAGAATGTGTTTCAGGCCCGCTCGCCCCGCCGACATGGACATCACATTGCTGTTGAAACTACCGCCGTGCTGAACACGGCCGTCGCCAAGCATCGCCATGATCTCTGGTTTACCGATCATCATCGATAACGGAAACCCTCCGGCCAGTGCTTTCGCGTACGTCGCCAGGTCGGGTTCCACCCCGAGAAGTTCCTGTGCGCCGCCGAGTGCGACCCTGAATCCGGTTATTACCTCATCGAATATGAGCAGTACGCCGTACTGGTCGCACAACTCCCTCATGCCTTCTAGATAACCCGGACGTGGCATGATGCAGTTCGTATTGCAGAGAATTGGCTCGGTCAGCACGCACGCCAGATCGTTGCCGTGACGCTCGAATACGTCTCTGAGGGCATCGAGGTTGTTCCAGGGCGCGATCACGATGTCTTTGTCAGAGCCAGGCGCCATCCCGCCTGACTCTGGAACGGCGATCGGGTTGCTCAATGGGCCTGCGTCGTCAAGTGGCGGGTGGACACTGAACGCGACCGTGTCGGTCCAGCCGTGATAGTGGCCCTCAAATTTCAGATATTTGGGCCGTCCCGTGTAGCCTCGGGCCAGGCGCAGTGCCACCTGATCGATCTCCGTCCCGGACGATGCGTATCGAACCGGGCCTTTGAGGGGGACCGAACTCTGGACCATCTCTGTGACTTCCAGCTCAAGTTCCATTTGTCCTGCGAACACGAATCCGTCACGCATGTCCCGTGCAACGGCATCCACAATGAAATCTGGTGCGTGACCGAATATGTTTGGGCCCATACCCATGACGTAATCGACATATTCGTTGCCGTCTACGTCCCACATCAGACCGTTCTTGGCGCGCTCGAACCAGAGCGGAACGGGCATTTCGGCGCGCCGAATCTGACTGCTAATGCCGCCGGCTACCATCTGTTGGGCACGGTCGTAGAGTGCCTGACTTTTATCGAATCGGTACAACTCAGTCATATAGCTTCATTTCGAAGTCGCTTTCTAGGGAGTATTCGCGACAATTCACGTTAGTCGTTTCCCGCGAAGACCCCTCTATTCGATTGAGACCCTGTTCAAAAGCCCTTCCCATCTTCGTAGCGGCCTCTTCGCCATTGGTCTCACCGTGTCCCCCGATAAGCACGGTGGTGGGCCCCGCCGGCCCGGCCCGCAATCCGTTGTGGGACGCCATGTCCACGTTCAACTGGAAGTTGGTGGAGTTGTACTCGAGTACCAGACTCACCTCGTCCACTCCAGGTATTCTTTTTTGACCTTTGCAACGTAGCTAAAGGTCGGATTTACGAACTGGGTTATTCGAGCCTCAAGCACTTGGGCGAGGAACATGAACGCGTCTTTCCGCGCGAAGTTGTACTCCTCCTCAAGCCACAGCAACATCTCGCTCAGGGCAGTGCGGAAGGCGTCTTCCGCCGGGCGGGCCTGCGCGGTAGTCATGATGTATTCGTCGTTCTCAATCCGAGGCCAGGTCATGTTGGCAGGCTTGTCTTTGATCTCCACCCTCAACCGGGCGATACCGCCTGTCTCGATGCCTCCGCCCCCGCAGATCTCGCCATCGCCTTGAAGGGCGTGCATATCGCCGATGTGCAGGTTAGCTCCGGGAACCTGAATAGGTATGTGGACCTGTGCGCCGTCGGTGACTTCCTGGATGTCAAAATTGCCACCCCAGACACCAGCCCACGAGTTGACCCAGCGGTCGCGTAACGGGGCAACACCGACGCAACCAAGCATCGGCTTGATTGGGATCGAGAACTTATCGTTCCAGATTATTTTGCCGTCACGGATCTCGACGACTTTGGAGGTCGGGCCTACGTTGGAATCACCAAGCCAGCCGGGCATTGCGCTGGTGTTGCCCCGGTATCCGGTCCATCCGACGTTGTGAGGGGTGATCTTCTCGATATGGACGACCAGAACCTGTCCCGGCTCTGCGCCCTCGACCCGTATGGCGCCGGACGAGGGGTTACCTTTATCTGTGGGGAGGCTGTCGCTACGCACCGTGTTGTAGTACTTACGCAGGTGGTCGGGAACAGAGGGATGGTCTGAGTTGGGCCCACGATTCATTTGGGTCTCTACTTCGAAGACCTCGCCGGGTTTGACGGTCATCGTGACCGCGTTATCGGCCCCGGTCTCGTAGTACAAGACCTCTCGACTAGCGCGCTGCATTTTCACCATCCGGGCGTCAGGCTGTGATCAAGGCTCGCATCGGTTTAGACCGTATTGCCAGCCCATGTCTCGGTGGCCACTTCTTACCGCTGTACGGTTTGAAATCGGCGATGGAATACGCCGGCCCACGAGAATTGGAGTCTACGCCCGGCACATAAACGACGCCACGAGTCGGCGTCACACCGGATTTTGGAGATTCAAGGCACGCTACCGTGTACGGTTCGGATGGGCGGCTATTTGATTACAGCTCTTGTGGAGGAAGGTGTTGGTTATCTGACTCGATGTTGGTTGAACCTTATCCAATATGATGTGCGATCAACCCTGGAACTTGGGAGAGGCTCTGATGGATGGACGGTCCCATTCGTGGACGTCCATTCGCAGGACCGTGCGCTGGTTATTCAATCTCCTGTCTTGTATCTGGACTGGCAGGGAATCACGTCGACTCTGCAATTAGTCCAGCAGTCGCTCCTCAAACCATTGCCGCACGCGTTTCGCTATATCCAGCTGGTGCTCGTACTCCTCCACGCCGTGTGGCTCCCTCGGGTACACGACGAGGCGGGTATCTACGCCTTGATCTTTTAGCGCCCGGAAGAACTGGTAGCCCTGCTCTACCGGGACGTCCCAGTCTTGCTCGCCGTGGAGAATCAACGTCGGCGTCTGGACATTCTTGACGAAGTTGATCGGCGAGAACGCTGCATGTGCACTATCGAGGTCGTAAGGGTCGGAATCGTCGTAATGGATTGCATCCCACACGTGCAGATACGATCGGCCGTGGAACGATCTCCAATCGGCAATCCCGGCGCCCATGATCGCGGCCTTGAATCGATTGGTCTGCGTCACCGCCCACGCCGCCGTGAAGCCACCATAGCTCCAACCACAGATGCCGAGCCGTTCTGGATCGGCAATCCCCGTTTCCACGAGATGATCGAGCCCAGCGAGCATATCCTGAAAGTCCTCGCCGCCCATGTCGCCGACGTTGGTCTCCGCGAAAGGTACCCCCCAGCCGGTCGAACCGCGATAGTTTGGCAGGAACACGGCGATTCCCGAGTCAGAGATCAACTTCGCCCAGCGGTGGTGATCCTGAAAGTTGAACCTGACGGCGCCGGTTGGCCCGCCGTGCACCATCATCGCTACCGGAATTCGACCGCTCGTGTAGCCGGGTGGCAGTTGCAGGAAACCCTGAATACGCAGTCCATCGTTGCTATCCCAGAACACTTCGCGTGTCTCGCCGATATCGAGACCGGACCAATCAGCATGTATATCGGTCAGGATCCGCCACTGAATCTCGCCATCGACCTCGGTACCGGAGAAAACTTCAGGCAGATGGTAGGGGTCGTCAATCACGGCTGCGAATACTGGATCGCTAGAATTCGAAACCCTAGAGACGCCGGATGATCGGGAGAAATTGGAGAAACCCCTCTTCTCGTTCCACAGGTATGTGCGTTCTCCGGACTGGACATCTATCGTGGTGATACCGGAGCCACCGTGGATGTTCGTTGCCGTCAGTATGGCGCCTCCACCCTCATGGAAAATACCGTAATGGTCTGAGACTCCGTGATCGGAAGTGAGATTACGGGGTTCTCCGCCAGTGGTCGGAACCAACATTAAATCGCCTGAATCGTTACCGCGGTCGCTGTAGATCGAGGTCAGGAATACCACGGACGCTCCGTCAGGCGACCATTCTGGCTTGGCCGCTGGGCGTTTCTCATCGTAGAGCACGGTGACCTGGTCTGATTCGATCCCAAACATGACCAGCCGATTCAGATACCAGTCCCCCTCGTACGGCAGATCGGACACAACAGCCGCGACCCGTGCCCCGTCCGGCGATACGGTCGCCTCCCAGATTTGGAGCCCGTCGGGGGATACGCAACGGGTCTCTCCACTTTCGATGTTTACGATCCACAACCGTTGGTATTTATGATTTTCTTCGAAAACGATCTCGTCAGCGCCTGTGGATTGTCGATCGCGATCTTCGTCGGTCTCGCCATCGACCTTCAGAAACGAGATAAAACAGCCATCTGCCGCCCACGACATCGGAGAGAGACTACGTGGGCTTGGAATATCACCCCGTATGTCCGTTAGCTTGCGCGCCTCACCGCCATGACGGGGGAGCACGTAGATCTGGCGTTGCCCATCGACCTCTCGATCAGACAGAAACGCTAACGAACTGCCATCGGGTGACCAGCGTGGCATTGTGTCGGACCGTTCGCTGTTAGTCAGCTTTTTCGTAGGCCCGCCAGTCGCCGAAACGGAGTAGATGTTCGCCGGTGCCATTTTGGGCGCCTTGGTTCCGCCTCGACGGAAGTTGTCTGCGACTACGAAAGCGACCAGCGCTCCATCCGGCGAGACCTGGGCGTCATATACGGACGGCAGTTCAACCGATACCTCAGGTGTGAAACGTTTCGACAAGGCGGACACTGCACTCCGGTGTTCTAGTTACGGACGATCGTAAGACCGTAACACCGTTTGGGCATCGCTTCGAACCCTGGGTGGATCGGTCTCTAAAGCTCATG